>CBFDBL010000204.1:0-9208 GCA_965603035.1 uncultured bacterium | reverse complement strand
TGCCTTGCGTTGGCAAGTGGTCTCCCTGCGGCCCTTGTGGAGAGGCAGGCTAGACCAACGGAGTTGGCTTTGTTTTCTGGTGTGCCCAGCCCGAGTTTCCCTCTTTGGTGGCAGCCGCAGGCCGCGGTAGGGAGCATAGCGCGATGAGGGCGAGGGAGCTGCAAAGCGGACAGAACCGGCGCGTGCGGCGGGTGCGGAAGCTCCAGTCCCGGCGCCAGCGCGAGCAGTTGGGGCTGTTTGCGGCGGAGGGTCCGCACGTGGTGGAGATGGCGCTGGAGAGGGGTGCGCCGGTGTCGGAGGTGTTCTGCACGGCGGGTTTCCTGGGGCGCCACGCGGCACTGGGCGCGCGTCTGGAGGGGTCGGGCTGGCCTGTGTGGGTGGTCGGGGAGGGGGTGATGGGCGAGCTGGCGGCGACGGAGCACTCGCAGGGGGTGGTGGCGGTGGTGGGTCTGCTGGCCGATGCGGCGGTGCCGCGCGTGTCGGAGGGCCTGCTGGTGCTGGCGCTGGAGGGCGTGGGGGATCCTGGTAACGTGGGGACGGCTCTGCGGGTGGCCCACGCGGCGGGCGCGACGGCGGTGGTGTTGGGTCCTGGGTGCTGCGATCGGTTCAACGCCAAGGCGGTGCGGGGGTCGGCGGGCAGCGTGTTCGCGGTGCCTGCACTTCGGACGGGGGATCTGGCGGGGCTGCTTGGTGAGCTGCGGCGCGGGGGAGCCCTGGCGGTGGCGGCGGAGTCGGGCGCGGCGACGGAGTGCTGGGATGCGGTGCTGACCGGGCCGACGGTGGTGGTGGTGGGCAGCGAGGCGCGCGGGCTGCGCGCGGAGACGATGGCGGCGGCGGACGTGCGGGTGGCGGTCCCGATGCCCGGGGGTGCGGAGTCGCTCAATGCGGGAGTGGCTGCGGCGCTGCTGCTCTACGAGGCAGTGCGTCAGCGGGGCGTCGGGCGCGACGTCTCGCCGGGAATGCGGGGATGAGGAGCGGTGGGCCGCCGCCGTGCCGGGTGGCGGGCGCGCGGAAGGGGATGCGGTCGAAGGCGATGTCGTCGGCCTGCCTGCACGCCTCGTCGGCTACCCGCTGAAAGTCGAAGCCGTGGGCGATGATGCGCCCTCGCGCCGTGGCGATCCACTCGCCTGGCTGGGCGGCGGCGAGTCCTCCTGCGCAATCGAGCTCCATCTCTCGACCCCCCTTCGATAGCCTCCCCCGTCACGTGAGGCGGTTGAAGAGCTGGTGAGGGCCTGCGGGCCGGGGAGCCCGAGTGCCCTGCGACACAGGCGGGGTCTGTTGTGGGCAGGCATGATGGCGGGCGGGGCTCGTGATTCCCCGGCCGGGGCGCTCTCCACCAGGAAGTCTACCGCGACCTGCGCGCGGGGTCAAGGCGGCGGAGCCTGGGGCGCCGGCCCCGTCGGCGGGCCGTGGGACGTTGACGCTGGGCAACATCATGTTGCCGATCGTCAACATGGGGCTAAGTGGTTGCTCCGCAACGAGTAAGCTGCCCGATCTGGCCTGCGCGGCGTCGGGGCATGTTGCCGATCGTCAACATGACCGGGCATCGTGCCACATCGGCGCGCCGGGAGGGTGCGGCGCGGGCGGCGGTCGTGGCAGTGCTAAGGCGCCGTGGCGGCAGGGGATAGGTACGGTGTGGCTTTTCTCGCGGCATTCCCGCGGCAGGGGATGTGGCTGGCATGGGGTTTGCTGGCATGCCCACCAGTGGGGCCGGAGTACCAGGGAGATCAGTGCGACAAGGCGAGCTTGGGACCGGGGCAGGACGGTCGCCACCGTGGTGGCCGGCTGGCCCGTCGCGCTGTCGGGTGGCGCCCGAACGGAGGAGGGTCTGCCATGGAAGCGGCTCGTGCGAGAAGGTGGTTGGTGTGCGTGGTGGCGTGCTTGGCGGTGGGCGCGGCGAGCGCGTCGCCGTTCTTCGGGATCCACGAGTTCCAGGAGTGGGAGGAGGCGCTGGGCGGGGGCGGCGGGGGCGGCAGGATCGTGCCTGTAGAGGGCGCCATCTTCGAGAAGATGGTCCTGGGAGACGACCGGTGGCCGGAAGTCTACCGTGAGCGGACGTTGTTCTTCACTCCGGACGATCCCACCGGGGGTCTCTACCCCATCGACGACTTCGACGGCGAGGCCGGCCTCGTGATGTACTGGCAGGCGAACCCGGACCCGGAAGGCTACAGCGCGGCCGCGTGGGACTACGTGTACGGTGAGGACCCTGACCTCAGCGGGGCGACGATCGAGTTCTCCATCGTCCCGCCGTGGCCGAGCACGCACTTCTCGCTGAACCTGATCGACGGGGCCGGGAACTACCGCGAGTGGATCTGGCACGCGCCCGACCCTGCGGACTGGGTGACCGGCGACCCCGTCGCGGGCCAGTGGAACACGCTGGTGATCAACCCCGCCACAGGCACGTCGAACCTCAACCCCATCGCCCTGTTCACCCACGACGTCCCGGGCGTGCCCTTCGACCTGGGCAGCATCAACATCCTGCGGTTCGACGAGAACATCCCGCCCCCTCCCGCGGGCTGGGTGCCCGTGCCGCCCCCTGGTGTTCCTCAGGGCGCGTGGGTGTACAACCTGTGGAACCACGTGGAGGTGTCGCCCGAGCCGGCGACGCTGGTGCTGGTGGGCAGCGGGCTGCTGGGGCTGGTGCTGCGGCGCCGGCGGCGGAAGAAGTAGCGGCGCACGACAAGACGGCGTGAGAGCGAGGCCGGCGCGGCGGTAGCCGCGCCGGCTTCGTCATGCACGTCGGCGGTCAGGCGGCGCCGGCGCGTCGGCGGCGGTAGGTGTCGACGGCGACGGCGACGATGATGAGGACGGAGATGACGACGAGCTGCCACTCGTAGTCGATGCGGTTGAGGATGCACCCGTTGCGGATGACGCCCATGATGAGTGCGCCGGAGAGGGTGCCGAGGATGGTGCCGACGCCGCCGCTGAAGCTGCCTCCGCCGATGACGACGGCGGCGATGACCTGTAGCTCGTAGCCGAGTCCGAGGGTGCCGTGTCCGCCTCGGTTGATCGAGGCCTCGATCATGCCGGCGAGGCCCGAGAGGGTGCCGAGCAGGATGTAGACGAGCAGGGTGTATCGGCGGACGGCGATGCCGGAGTAGCGCGCGGCCTCGACGTTGGAGCCGATGGCGAAGGTGTAGCGGCCGAGGCGGGTGTGGTTGAGGATGTAGTGGCCGAGGGCGACGACGGCGAAGAGGATGAGGACGGGGACGGGGAGGAAGCCGAGCAGCTTGCCGCTGCCGATGACGGCGAAGCTCTCGTCGGGTATCTCGATGGAGGTGCCGAACCCGGAGATCTTGCGTGCGAGCAGGATGGCTCCGCCGCGTGCCATGCCCATCGAGGCGAGGGTCGCGACGAAGGGCGGCAGGTTGAGCGAGGTGATGAGCGCGCCGTTGAACAGGCCCCAGACCGAGCCGGTGGCGGTGCCGATGAGGAGGCTCCAGCCGAGCGGGATCCCGCTCTGCATGCACCAGGCGACGATGATGCTGGTGAAGGCGACGACCGAGCCGACCGACAGGTCGATGCCGGCGGAGATGATGACGAAGGTCATGCCGACGCCCATGATGACGATGACGGACGAGAAGCGCAGGATGTTGGCGATGTTCTCGGCCTTGACGAAGCCCCGGGTCGTCACGGCCAGGAGCGCGACGAGGACGATGAGGAAGAGAAACGGCAGGAGCTTGGCGAGCAGCTGCTTCATGCGGAGGTTCTCTCGTCGAAGGCGGGGTCGGCGCCGAGCGCCATGTAGCGGAGGACTTCCTCCTGGTCGGTGGCCTTGGGGTCGAGGGTGGCGGTGATCTCGCCTCGTCGCATGGTGAGGAGCGTGTCGGACATGGCGAGGAGCTCTGGGAGGTCGGAGGAGATCATGAGGATGGCGGCGCCCTGGGCGGCGAGCTCGCACAGGAGGCGGTAGACCTCGACCTTGGCGCCGACGTCGATGCCGAGGGTGGGCTCGTCGAAGATGAGGATCTGGCTCTGTGCGAAGAGCCACTTGGCGACGACGAGCTTCTGCTGGTTGCCGCCGCTGAGGTGGAGGGCGATCTGGCCGACCGACGGGGTGCGGATGTTGAGGGTCTCGACGTAGTCGGCGGCGACGCGGCGCTCGGCGCCCAGCGGCAGGTGGAAGAGGGTCATGACCCGGCCGAGCGCGGCGATGGTGATGTTGTGTGCGAGCTGCTGGTTGAGCAGCAGGCCCGTGCGCTTGCGGTCCTCGGTCAGCAGCCCGAGGCCCGCGGCGATGGCGTCGCGGGGGGAGCGGAAGCGCCGGGGCTGGCCGTCGATGGTGAGGGTGCCGCTCTCGATGGGCGCGATGCCGAAGATGGCCTCGGCGAGCTCGGTGCGCCCGGCGCCGACGAGGCCCGCGAGGCCGACGATCTCGCCGCCGTGCACCGTGAAGGAGACGTTGCGCACCCGCCCGTTGCGGGCATAGAGGTGCTCGACGCGAAGTCGCTCGGGCGCGATGGGGGCGGGGGTCTTGGGGTACATGTCGGTCAGCTCGCGGCCGACCATGTGGCGGATCATGGTGGGGAGGTCGGTGTCGGCGACGTCGCCTGTGTGGACTCGCTCGCCGTCGCGCATGATGGTCACGCGGTCGCCGACCTCTCGGAGCTCCTCGAGGCGGTGGGAGATGTAGATGATGGCCACGCCCTCGCCGCGCAGCCGGCGGATGATGTCGAAGAGCTGCTGGGTCTCCTCGAGCGACAGCGAGGCCGTCGGCTCGTCCATGACGACGATCTTGCTCTCGGTCACGAGCGCCTTGACGATCTCGACGAGCTGCTGCTGCGCCCGACTCAGCCGATCGACCGTCGCCTCGGGATCGAGCGGGAAGCCGAACCGCTCGATCACCTCGTTGGTCCGCCGCCGCAGCTCGCCCCAGTGCACGACCCCCAACGGGCGGAACAGCAGCGGCTCGATGCCGAGGAACACGTTCTCGGCCACGCTGAGCACGGGCACGAGGTTGAGCTCCTGGAAGACCATCGAGATGCCCAGGTCGAGTGCCTGGTGGGGGTGGTGGATGGCGACGGCGCGGCCGTCGAGCACGATCTCGCCCGCGTCGGGGCGGTAGACGCCCATGAGGCATTTCATGAGGGTGGACTTGCCGGCGCCGTTCTCGCCGACGAGGCAGTGGACCTCGCCGGCCCGTACCTCGAGGTCTACGCCCTTGAGCGCATGGACGCCGGGGAAGCTCTTGTGGATACCGCGCATCTGGAGGAGAGGGATTGCGTCGGATGCGTGGCTCATTGGCGCTGGCTCGGACGGATTCGGCTACCTGAGACCTGGCTGTCGCCGGTGCAGCCCGGGGAATCCGACGCTCCGCTGAGAGCCAGAGCGGCGTCAAGCCGCCGCACTCCATATCCACGGTGCGGGTCTTCTCAGGATCCCGAGGTGGGGGTCCTTTGGAGTGCGGTGGCTCGACACCGCTTTCGCTTCCCGCGGAGCGGGCCCGACTCCACAGGCCCCGGGGCGGTGGGGTCCCCCCCACGGCATCCGCGGCCCGCGGGAGGGGTCCGCGCTACCTTTCCTTCTTCTCGACGCCGATGCCGTAGGCCGCGAGGTGGCCCTTGATCTTCTCGGTGTCCAGGTTGTCCTTCGTGACCAGCTCGATGGGCGTCTTCTCTTCCTTGGGGACGGACTTCCCGTTGAGGTGGGCGATGAGGATCTCGACGCCGCGCTTGCCCATGGTGAAGGGGTCCTGGACGATGGTCGAGTCGAGCGAGCCGTCGCGGATGCCGGCGATCAGGGTGGGCGAGGCGTCGAAGCCGACGATCTTGACCTGGCCGACCTTGCCCGCGCCCTTCGCCGCGTTGAGCGCGCCGATGGCACCCGGCTCGTTGGCCGTGAAGATGCCGTTGAGGTCGGGGTTGGCCGTGAGGATGGCCGAGACGACCTCGTTGGCCTTCGTCGGGTCGCCCATGGCGTACTCCTTGGCCACGACCTTCATCTCCGGGAACTTCTGCTCGCAGGTGTCGAGGAAGCCCTTCTCGCGGGCCTCGGTCGAGGCGCTGCCGGGGATGTTGCGGATCAGGGCGACCTGGCCCTTGGCCCCGAGCAGCGCCGCCAGGCGCTTGGCGCCCATCACCCCGCCCTCGTAGTTGTCGGTCGCGACGAAGCTGATGTGGTGGTCGCCGTTGAGGCCGGAGTCGATGATCACCACAGGCTTGCCGGCCTCCTTGGCCTTCTTGACCACGTCCACCAGCGCCGTGGCGCTCTGGGGAGCCAGCACGATGCCCTTGACGTCGTCGTTGCTGATCATCGCCTCGACGATCTCGATCTCCTGGCCGAAGGACGTCTCGTTCTCGGCGCCCCGCCAGATCATGTCCACGTCGAGCTCGTCGCACGCCGCCTGCGCGCCCTTCTGCACCGTGGGCCAGAAGGTGAACACGTTGGCCTTCGGGATCACGGCCACGGTGAGCTGGGCGCCGTCCTTCCCGCCACCAGGCCCCTCGGGCTCGCAGCCCGCGGCCCCCAGCAGGAGGCCCATCGCCGCCACCGCCACGGCCAGCCGTCGCATCGTCGTCATCGCTCGGACCCTCCAAAGGTCGCCTCGTCGTGCAAGCAGCCTTCGCCGCGCACAGGCGGCGAGCACCGAGCTATTATAGCCGTCCCGGCCGGCCAGTCAATCCCCATGGCCCGATGAGCCATCTGCGACGTGGCGTGTGCCTGGCGTCGGGCCGTACTGCGGCAGCGGCACCACCGTGGACGTGTGCGCCTGTGGATGCTCGCAGCGCCCCTCACCCGCCTGCCTCGGCGGGGGCCTCGGCAGGCGCCCTCTCCCGCCGGGAGAGGGCGCTCGCGCGAGCGGCGCGAGGGCGAGCGGGTGAGGGCCGCCGCGGCGCGGGAGCGGAGGCCCGGCGAGCCCACCCGGCGGCTTGCCGACGGGACTCCGGGCATGTTGCCAGGCGGCCCCGGCGTGTTGCCATTCGTCAACATGCCCCGATCTGTGGAAGCCCCTGCCAGCGCAGGCCTTAGGGCGCGGGCCGCCGCGCCCCGCCATCCGGATGTTGACGATCCGCAACATGGGGCCCGGCCAGCCGCCGGCCGCTGCCAGAACGGCCTCCGCGTAACCTCTCGCAGCCGATTGGCTTACGGAACTTCGGGAGCGGACGCCGGCACCGGCACGCCAGTTGCTTGCAGTCAAGTGGTGGGTAGGCTTTCCGAGGAAAACTGATGGCGCAACCGACGTGGCGGGCAGCCGTCGGGCTGCTGGTCCTGGCCCTGGGCGCGAGCGCGCGCGGCGCGACCGACGACGACTTCATCTTCATCCACTACTCGTGCGGCAGCAACTGGCTCAACAACGGTGGCCTCCACCTCGCGCTCATCGCCAAGGACTATATCAACGAAAGCAACGAGATCACCTACGGCAGCGACCCCCTGCCCGACCCCGGCCGCCCCGACTCCCTCGCCCCCACGCCAGGCAACCTCACCGACATGAACCACTGGGTCCCGTGGTTCAACGACTACCTCGGCCAGGTCAAGACCTGGTACTGCCACAACGGCGTCAACCGCATCATCATGTTCAAGAGCTGCTACCCCGCCAGCAACATCGGCAGCGACGGCACCGAGCCCGGCTACCCGTTCAGCATCTCGAAGACGACCGTCAACTACAAGGCCGTCTTCCGCCACCCCGACGGCCCGGGCCACACGTACTCCCACACCAACGGCTATACCTACCGCCCCCTTGAGGACGTCTTCGCCGACAACCCCGACACCCTCTTCATCTTCTGCACCGCCCCGCCGCTCTGCTGGACCGCGTCCAGCGACGACAATGCGCACCGCGCCCGCGAGTTCAACAACTGGGCCAAGGGCGAGTGGCTCGACAGCTACAACGCCGCGCACCCCGGGCTGAACAACGTGGCGGTCTTCGACTGGTTCGACTTCCTCGCCTACCCCGACGGCCACCACGACCACCCCAACCGCCTCAAGGAGGAATACGGCGTCAACAGCGGCAACTCCCATCCCAACACCCTCGCCAACCAGGAGTCCACCGCCGCCTTCGCCACCGACACCAACAACTTCATCGACCCGGTCTGGCTACTCTTCTCGAGCCAGACGAGCCCCGTGATCACCGACGTCACCCCCGACCACGGCCTGCCCGAGACGGTTGTGACCCTCTCGGGCCAGAACTTCGGCGACACCGCCGGCACCGTCGTCTTCACGCCCGACGGCGGCGCCGACGCCGACTGGGGCTACGTCACCTGGTCGGACAGCGAGGTCACGGTCCGCGTGCCGGCGGGCGCGCCCTTCGCCGCGGGGCAGTTGCGGCTCGTGCGCCTCGACAGCGCGGAGAGCAACCCCATGGCCTTCCGCGTCAGCGACGTGCACGACCTCCGCGGCGCGGCCCTCGCCGTGACGCCCGACAACCTGTGGGAGGGCGCGGGCGCCGCCGAGGTGGCCTTCTCGGTCGAGAACGCCGGGCCCCAGGCCGTCGGCGCCTTCGTCGTGCGCTTCTACCTCTCCGACGACAGCGACATCGACCCCGCCACCGACACCCCGGCCGCGCTCCTGGGCGGCGGCACCGACTGCACCGTGCCCGCGGGCCTCGCCTCCGGCGCGACCCACGCCGACGCCGTGACGATCGTCGTGCCCACGGCCATGCCGTGGAGCGACGGCCAGGGCTGGGTCGGCATGGTCGTGGACGCCGCCGACGCCATCCCCGAGGCCGACGAGGACAACAACCGCAACCGCGGCGACGGCATCGACCGCCAGGCCGTCACCCACATCATCATCCGCGAGCCCGACAGCCCCCCCTTCCCCACCCACGGCCTGCGCTACGCCTACTACAACGACGGTGGCCACCTCAGCTCCGTCGAGGAGCTCGACGCCCTCACCCCCGCTGCCACAGGCATCCACACTCGCTTCGACATCGACCTGTTCGCCGACGACGACGACTTCGGCTACGTCTACACCGGCTACGTCTCCGTCGCGACGGAGGGCACCCACACCTTCTACACCTCCAGCGACGACGGCAGCCGGCTCTACATCGGCGACACCCTGGTCGTGGACAACGACGGCGACCACTCCGAGACCGAGCGGCCGGGCGTCATCGGCCTCAAGCCCGGCTACCACGCCCTCACCGTCAAGTTCTACGAGGACACCGGCTCCCAGGTGCTCACCGTCTCGTACGAAGGCCCGGGGCTGCGCAAGCAGGCGATCCCCGACGCCGCGCTCAGGACCAGGAACGCCAGCGCGGTCACCAGCACGTGCTTCG
>CBFDBL010000203.1:0-9232 GCA_965603035.1 uncultured bacterium | reverse complement strand
TCATCCTCATCACCGCCAGCGGGCAGGATGCCTACTACTCCCACGACAAGGTGACCATCGGGCGGAACTTCTGCAACAAGCTCTGGAACGCCGCCCGCCTCGTGCTCACCAACCTCGCCGAGACCCCCGACCTCGACCAGATGGCCTACAGCGAGGCCGACCTGGCCCTCGAGGACCGCTGGATGCTCAGCCGCCTCAGCCGCGTCACCGCCAGCGTCACCGGGTCGCTCGAGCGCTTCAGCTTCAACGAGGCGGCGATGGCCGTCTACGACTTCGTCTGGCACGAGCTGTGCGACTGGCACCTCGAGATGATCAAGCCGCGCATCCGAAGCACCGATCCCGAGGCGGCGGCCAGCCGCTTCGCCGCGCAGGGCGTCGTCACCCACGTGCTCGGCAGCGCCGTGCGCCTGCTCCACCCCTTCGCGCCGTTCATCACCGAGGAGGTGTGGCACCACCTGGGCACGCTGATGCCGCGGCGCGGCGCCCTGCCCGCCGACTTCGCCGACGCGGCCGCCTGCTGCATCACGGCGCCCTGGCCCGAGGCCGACGCGCGCTGGCTCGACGACGAGGCCGAGGCCAGCTTCGCCCGGGTCCAGGAGATCACGCGCACCATCCGCAACATCCGCAAGAAGTACGGCCTCGCCGACAGGGCGCCCGCGCTGGCCGTCGTCCTCTCGCTCGCCGACGCCGGCTCCCAGGCCAGCCTCGAGGCCAGCCGCCACCTCATCTGCGACCTCGCGGCCGTCGAGAAGCTCGACATCGGCATCGGCCTCGCCAAGCCGCCCCACGCGGCCGCGAGCGTGCTCACCGGCCTGGAGCTCTACGTCCCGCTCGAGGGCGTCATCGACCTGTCGGCCGAGCGCGAGCGGCTGCGGGCACAGCTCGAGAAGACACGCGGCTTCCTGGCCGGCAGCGACCGCAAGCTCGCCAACGAGAGCTTCGTGAGCCGGGCTCCCGAGGCGGTGGTCCAGAAGGAGCGCGACCGCAACGCCGAGCTCCGCGACGAGCTCGCCCGCCTCGAAGCCAACCTCGCCGAGCTCGGGTGAGCCGCGCCGCCGCGCACGCGGCGTGGAACCGGGCTCCTGGCTGTGGGGGAAGGGGCTTGACTTCCGCGAGTGGGTGAGGTACAAGCAGATGCAGGGTGTCTCGATACGGTAGCAGGGCGGCTGGCAAAGGAGGCAGGCCATGGAGACGCGGTGGGTGCTCGTGTTGCTGGTCGCAGGCGCGTCGGTGGCGAATGCCGCCGGGGGGCAGGTGCAGCGACAGACCTACTACCCCGGGGGCTACTCCTACGGCCGGCAGCCGGCCACGGAGCTGACGATCGAGCAGCAGCGCAAGCTGGGGCTCAGCGACGAGCAGATCCGCAAGATCGCCGAGGCCCGCCGCGACCTCGAGAAGGAGCGCGCGAAGGTCGAGGCGCAGCTCGCCACCGCCCGCGCAGCGGCGAGCGCGGCCAATGCCGAGGTCGCCCGCCTCAACGGCGAGGTCCGCACCCTCACCACCGTCCGCATCCGCAAGATCCTCGAATCCGTCATGACCCCCGACCAGCGCAAGGCCTGGAAGAAGCAGCAGTACGCCGACCAGGCCAGGCAGTACCTCCGCAGCTACATGCGATGGCTCGGCCTCACCGCCGACCAGGTGGAGGACATCGCGCAGCTCCTCGTGCCCGTCTACGAGAAGTACGACAAGGTCCAGGACGACCTGACCGGCGCGAAGGAGCGGCTCGCCGAGCTGCGCAAGGCCGATCAGCTCGACATCGCCGCCATCGAGGCGGCCGAGAAGCACGTCGCCGAGCTCTCGAAGGTCAACGTCTACCAGGAGCGCTACAAGGAGCTGCGCGAGGCCATGCGGCCCGGGCTCATGCCCGACCAGCTCGAGAAGTTCGACCGCTACGGCCGCCGCTGACCGGAGGCGGCCGGCGTGCGTCATCACTCCAGGCGCAGGAGGACGTGCACGATGAGGAAGTGGACAGCGGCGGTGGCTTTGGCTGGCCTGCTCGCGTCGGCGGTCGGCGCGCAGGAACGTGGGCGGTGGCAGGGCGGTCGCGGCTGGGAGCGCGCGCGGCCCGTGACGATGACGATCGAGCAGCAGCGGAAGCTGGGCCTCAGCGACGAGCAGATCCAGAAGATCGCGGAGGCGCGGCGCGACCTCGAGCAGGAGCGCGTCAAGGTCGAGGAACAACTCAAGGCCGCCGACGAGGCGGTGGCGCAGGCCAACGTGATCGCCTCGGGGCTGCGGGGCCAGATCCGCGACATCACGACCGTGCGCCTGCGCAAGGTTTACGAGTCGGTGATGACCCCCGACCAGCTCGCGGCCTGGAAGAAGCAGGGCTACATCGAGCGCGCCACGCGCTACGTCCGCCAGTACGAGCGGTGGCTCAACCTCAAGGCCGACCAGATCGCCGACCTCGCGCTGCTGCTGGTCCCCGTCTACGAGAAGTACGACAAGCTCGAGGCCGACGAGACCGCGGCGACGGAGGAGCTGGCGACGCTGCGGCGGGCCGAGAAGGTGGACGTCGCGGCCATCGAGGCGGCCGAGAAGGCGGTCGCCGAGGCCGACCGCCTCAACTCCGGCAACGCCCGCGGCCGCGAGCTCCGCGAGGCCATGACCGCCGGGCTCATGCCCGACCAGCTCGAGCGCTTCGAGAGGATGCAGCGACGGCGCTGACCGTGTCGGCACACCCCTCCGACGACGAGGCCCGCGCTCCCGGTGCCCGGGGGCGCGGGCCTGTGCACGGGCGCACCCGCGAAGGAGCCCCGCCTTGGGCGAGGGAAGAGGAGCGACGGAAGTCCATGCCATCTCTATGCGTGGTCGGCATGCAGTGGGGCGACGAGGGGAAGGGGAAGATCATCGACTTCCTCAGTGCGCAGGCCGACGTGGTCGCGCGCTACGCGGGCGGGAGCAATGCCGGCCACACGGTGGTGGTGGATGGCGACAAGCTCGTCCTCCACCTTGTGCCGAGCGGGATTCTCCACGAGGGCACGCTGTGCGTGGTGGGCAACGGCGTAGTGGTGGACCCGGGGGGCCTGCTCGAGGAGATAGCGGGTGTCGAGAGCCGCGGGGTCGCCGTGGACGGCAAGCTGCTGGTCAGCGACCGCGCCCAGGTGGTCATGCCCTACCACAAGGTGCTCGACAAGGCGATCGAGGAGTCCAAGGGCGACAAGAAGCTGGGCACGACCCTGCGCGGGATCGGCCCGTGCTACGCCGACAAGGCGAGCCGCACCGGCATCCGCATGGCGGACCTGCTGTGCCCGGAGTGCCTGGAGGCCCGCCTGCGGACGAACCTCGAGCACGTAAACCGCTTGCTGACCTGCGTCTACGGCCACGAGCCGCTCGCCCTCGAGCCCATGCTCGCCGAGCACCGCGACTATGGCGAGCGCCTGGCGCCGTTCGTCGGCGACTCGGTCGGGCGGCTCCACGAGGCCTGTGCCGCCGGCGACAGGGTGCTCTTCGAGGGAGCCCAGGGCTCGATGCTCGACCTCGACTTCGGCACCTACCCGTTCCTGACGTCGTCGAACGCCTCGGCGTGCGGCGTGTCGGCCGGCACGGGGGTGCCGCCGCGGCAGATCGGCAACGTGCTGGGCGTGGTGAAAGCCTACACGACGCGGGTCGGCGAGGGGCCCTTCCCGACCGAGCTGCACGGCGAGGCGGGCGAGCGGATGCGCGAGCGTGGCGGCGAGTACGGCGCGACGACGGGCCGGGCGCGCCGCTGCGGCTGGCTCGACGCGGTGGCCCTGCGGTTCGCCATCGCCATCAACGGCGCGAGCGCCCTGGCCGTCACAAAGCTCGACGTGCTCGACGACCAGGCGACGGTGAAGGTCTGCACGGCCTACCGGCTCGGCGGCGAGCCGTGCCAGCGATTCCCGAGCGACCTGGAGACGCTTGCGGCGTGCGAGCCCCAGTACGAGGAGCTGCCCGGCTGGCAGGCGGACACCTGCGACGCGACGTCGGCGGCCGACCTGCCGCCGGCGGCCCGCGACTACCTGGCGCGGGTGGAGGAGCTGCTGGGCGTGCCGATCCACATCGTGTCGGTCGGCCAGGACCGCGCGCGGACGATCTTCACCAGGGACGAGGACCTGTTCGGGTGAGCCGGTCCGTCGTGGACATTGCCGGCGTCCGTTTCCCGCCACAGCACGGATCCCGTGTCGCAGGACAGTGCCAGAGATGACGCCGCGGCGTTCTCAGCGCGAGCCAGCGAAGCGGCTGCCGGGGGTCGACCCCGACCACCTGCCCTGGCACGGGGCCATCATCATGGACGGCAACGGGCGATGGGCCAGCGAGCGTGGCCTGCCGCGCGCCCGCGGCCACGAGAAGGGCAGCGAGACCGTCAAGCTGATCACCGAGGAGGCCATGCGCCTGGGGCTCGGACAGCTCACCCTCTACACCTTCAGCGCCCAGAACTGGGGGCGGCCCTCCGGAGAGGTCAGGGGCCTGATGCACCTGCTCCACCAGTACCTGGTCCACGAGCGCGAGAAGCTCATGGAGCACGAGATCCGGCTCGTGGCCATCGGCCGGCGCAACAAGATCCCGCGCAAGGTGCTCCGCGCCCTCGAGACCACCGAGCAGATGAGCGCGAACAACCGGCGCTTCACCCTCTGCCTGGCACTCAACTACGGCGCCCGCGAGGAGATCGTGGACGCCGTGCGCGCCATGGCCGCCGACGCGCTCGAGGGCAAGCTCACCCCGCGGCGCATCAGCGAGAGGACCATCGGCCGCTACCTCTACACCCACGGAATGCCCGACCCCGACCTGCTGATCCGCACCGCCGGCGAGATGCGGGTGAGCAACTTCCTGCTCTGGCAGATCTCCTACGCGGAGCTCTACGTGACCCCCGTGTGCTGGCCCGACTTCGGCGAAGAGGAGCTCCACAAGGCGCTGCTCGACTACGCGCGGCGGCGACGCACCTTCGGCCTTGTCGAGGGAACCTGAGCGCATGGTCCGCACCCGCCTGATCCTGGGCACGGCGCTCATCGCAGGCGTCCTCGTGCTGCTGGGCCTCGACGTGCTGGTGCGGGGCGGGCCCATGCTCCACCTGCTCGTCGGCGCGGGCATGGTGGTCGGGCTCCTGGAGTTCCAGGCGCTGGCCGAGCGGGGCGGCCGCCGGCCCCTGAAGATCCTGCCGGCCGTCCTGGCCGTCGGCTTCGTCGGGGCCGACCTGGCCGTGCGGCTGAGCGGGTGGCGCTGTCTGGACGGGTGGCTGGGCTACGACCCGTCGGAGCTGGCCCGGTTCTACGTGCCGACGGGGGCGGCGGCCGCGGGGGGGGTGAGTGTGCTGTGCGTCGCCCACGTGGTCGCGCGCGAGCCCCAGCGCTGGCTGACCGACGCGCCCGTGACGTGTCTCGGGCTGGTCTACGTGTGGTTCCTCGGCGCGCACCTGCTCGCGATCGACGCGCTGGGCACCCACTACCTCCTGACGTTCATCGCCGCGGCGAAGCTCGGCGACGCGGGCGCGTACTTCGTGGGCAGCCGGTGGGGCCGGCGGCTGCTGGCGCCACGTGTGAGCCCGAAGAAGACCGTGGCAGGCGCCGTGGGCGGCCTGGCCGCGAGCGCGATCGTGTCGCCAGCGGTCGCGGGGCTCTTCGGGCTGGGCGGCGTGGGGTTCTGGGTGCTCTTCGGCCTCCTGGTGGGCGCCGCGGCGCAGCTCGGCGACCTGGTGGAGAGCGCGCTCAAGCGCTCGGCGGACGTCAAGGACTCAGGCTGTCTGCTCCCGCAGTTCGGCGGCGTGCTCGACGTCGTCGATTCGCTGCTGCTCAGTGGCCCCGTGGCCTACTGGCTGCTGGTGGTGCGATAGTAGGGGTGGAGTGAGGGACGACGACGTGGCGAGCGAGCGGGTGGAGATCGAGGACGCGGAGGTGGCGCGGGTGCTCTACGGCGAGCGCGACAGCCACCTGCGCCTGCTTGGCGAGACCTTCGCGGTGGCGGTGGCGGCCCGCGAGGGGACCGTGCGCCTCGAGGGCGAGGCCGGGGCGGTGCGCTCGGCGGCCAAGGCGCTCGACCTGATGCACCGGCGGGTGCGCGAGAGCCGGCGCCTGCGGCTCTACGAGGTCGAGGACATCATCGACGCCGTGGCGCGGGACCCCGGCTACCGCGACGAGGTGCGGATCGACGTCCGCGCCGGCGGCTACGTCGCGCCCCGCACCAAGGGCCAGGCCCGCTACCTGGCCGCCATGCGCGACCACGACATCGTCTTCTGCATCGGGCCGGCCGGCACCGGCAAGACCTACCTGGCCGTCGCCATGGCCCTCCAGGCCCTGCGCACGGGGCAGATCAAGAAGATCGTCCTCGCGCGCCCCGCCGTCGAGGCCGGCGAGCGCCTGGGCTTCCTGCCAGGCGATCTCCAGGAGAAGGTCAACCCCTACCTGCGCCCGCTCTACGACGCGCTGCACGACATGCTCGACTTCGGCCAGGTGCACAAGTACATGGAGCGCGACATCATCGAGGTCGTCCCGCTCGCCTTCATGCGCGGCAGGACCCTCAACCGCTCGTTCGTCATCCTCGACGAGGCCCAGAACACGACCGTCGGCCAGATGAAGATGTTCCTCACGCGCCTGGGCCGCAAGTCGAAGGGCATCATCACCGGCGACGTGACCCAGAGCGATCTCGAGCGGGGGCAGGTCTCGGGGCTGGTGAACGCCGAGCGCATCCTACGGGGCATCGGCGGCATCGCCTTCGTGAGGCTCACGCGGCGCGACATCGTGCGGCACAAGCTCGTCGAGGCGATCGTCGAGGCCTACGAGCGCGACGACGAGCGGCGGCGGGAGAGCCGCGACTAGCCATCGGGTGCCTGGCCGCCGAGCCTCGCGGCAGGCGGGCCGGGCCGAGGGGACGAAGGGCCGGGGAGTGGCATTCGCCTGGGTGGGAAGGGGCGAGGGCGTGCGGATGGCGCGACGGAAGACGAAATCGAGGAGCCGACTCCAGGCGCTCGAGCGGCTGGGCGTGGTGCCGCGCCGGGGGCTGCGGGGCGCGCTGCGGCCGGGCATCTCGGGGCCCGACGCGGTGGTGGCGGCGGGGTTTGCCGTCGCCGTCGTGCTGGTGGTGCACTACGGCACGGTGGTGGCCCTGTTGCGGGGCCGGGCGAGCTCGGCGGGGCTCGAGGCGGTGGCGGGCTCGGCCGTGGTGGTCGGCGCGGTGGTGGCGATGGCGCTGGTGTACCTCGAGCGCTTCCAGCAGCGGCTGGTGGCGGGCTGGCGCAAGCTGCTGGTGCTGGCGCTGTGCTGCCTGGGCTGCGTGGTGGCGGCGAAGGCGCTGGTCTCGCTCGACGGGGCGATGAGTCGGCGGTGGCTGGGGCTGGTGTACCTGACGCCGCTGCCTGTGGTGGCCACGCTGTTCGGGGTGGTCTACGGGCAGCGCGAGGCGATCGCGGCGAGCATCATCCTGGCGATCCTGACGGGGCTCACCGTGCACCTGGCCCACGGCGCCGGGGTGCCGGGTCAGGCGCTGCCCGTGGCGGTGGTGCTGCTGGTGGGCGGGCTGGTCGCGGTGCTGGCGACGCGGCGGATCCGGCGGCGGCTCAAGCTCTTCAACGTGGGCGTGCTGGTGGCGATGGTGCACGTGGCGCTCATGGTCGGCTTCGGCCTGCTCAGCGGGCGGCTGCGCGTGGGCCAGGCGCCGCCGCAGGAGCTGCTGTGGGGCGCCGTCAACGGCGTGGGCTCGGGCGTGCTGCTCACGGTGTCGCTGCCGCTCATCGAGCTCGTGTTCAACGTCGCGACCGAGATCCGCCTCTTCGAGCTCTCCGACCAGGAGCAGCCGCTGCTCCGCTACCTGGTGGCCCTGGCTCCCAGCACCGACAACCACTCGCGCCGCGTCGCCATCCTGTCCGAGGCCGCCGCCGAGGCTATCGGCGCCAACGGCCTGCTCGCCCGGGTCGGTTCCTTCTACCACGACATCGGCAAGATGACCAAGCCCAGCTACTTCATCGAGAACATCCCAGGCGACGAGAGCCCCCACGACCACCTGCGCCCGACCATGAGCGCGCTCATCATCGCCGCACACGCCAAGGACGGCGTCGAGCTGGCCGAGGAGGCCAAGCTGCCCCAGCCGATCATCGACATCATCGCCCAGCACCACGGCACGTCCACCATCGAGTTCTTCTGGCACCGCTACCTCGAGGAGGCGGGCGAGCGGCCGGGGCTCGACCAGGACTTCTTCCGCTACTCGGGTGAGAAGCCGACGACGAAGGAGGCGGCCATCGTGATGCTGGCCGACGCGGTGGAAGCGGCGTCGCGCACCTTGTCGGACCCGCTGCCGTCGCGCATCGAGCACCTGGTGCGCCGCATCACGACGGCCAAGCTGCTGGACGGGCAGCTCGAGGAATGCGGCCTCACCCTCAGCGAGCTGCGCCGCATCGAGCGGGCCTTCGTCCGCGCCCTGTGCTCGATGTACCACGGCCGCATCGTCTACCCCGATCGCGCCCAGGCGGCGCCGTAGCATTCCCCTGTCGATGGGCGGCTGGCGGGCGCTCCGCGGGCTCACTGGCCGTCGGGCGCGGGCGGGGCGGCCATGCGCGCGGCGAGCACGATGGCGGCGATCATCGAGGCGGGTGAGGCGACGCCGCGGCCGGCGATGTCGTAGGCCGTGCCGTGGTCGGCCGACGTGCGGACGATGGGCAGGCCGAGGGTGATGTTGACGGCGTCGTCGAAGGCCAGGAGCTTGAGCGGGATGAGGCCCTGGTCGTGGTACATGGCGACGACGGCGTCGAACGCGCCGCGCGCGGCGCGCAGGAAGCAGGTGTCGGGCGGCAGGGGGCCGCGGGCGCGGACGCCGTGGTGCCGGAGCTCGACGACGGCGGGCTCGATGAGGCGCAGCTCCTCGGTGCCGAAGCGCGAGCCGTCGCTGGCGTGGGGGTTGAGGCCGCAGACGGCGAGCCGCGGCTCGGCGATGCCGAACCAGCGGCGCAGCGCGGCGTCGGTGACGCGGGCCGTCGCGACGATGCCGTCGGTCGACAGCGCGTCGGGCACGTCGGCCAGGGCGATGTGGGTGGTCACGAGCGCGACCCGCAGCGGCCCGCCGGCCAGCATCATCACCACGTGGCGAGCGCCGAGGCGGTCGGCGAGCCGAGAGCATCAAGCAAGGAGAACGAATCGTGTCCAAGCCCGACCTCGCCAAACAGCTCAAGAACGTCTCCGAGAAGGATCGCAAGCAGATCGAGCAGGCCCAGGAGATGTTGGGGCCCGATCCGGCCACCATGGGCTTCATCAAGAACATCTTCTGGGGCAACTTCCGCGAGGAGCTG
>CBFDBL010000202.1:0-9240 GCA_965603035.1 uncultured bacterium | reverse complement strand
GCGGGCGTGAACATCGACAAGGGCAACGAGTTCGCCGCGGAGATCGCCCGCCACCTCAGGAGCACCTTCGGGCCGCAGGTCATCGACAACGAGGGCGGCTTCGCGGGCCTCTACTCGCTGCCGGGCAGCGTGAGCCTGTTCGCCACCCGATGCCGCAACCCGGTGCTCGTGGCGGGCACCGACGGCGTGGGCACGAAGCTCAAGGTGGCCCAGATGGCCGACCGCCACGACACCGTGGGCATCGACCTGGTGGCCATGTGCGTCAACGACGTGCTCGTCCAGGGCGCGCTGCCGCTGTTCTTCCTCGACTACCTGGCCACGGGCAAGCTCGAGCGGCGCGTGAGCGTCGCGCTGGTCAAGGGGGTGGCCGAGGGCTGCCGGCGGGCCGATTGCGCGCTGCTCGGCGGCGAGACGGCCGAGATGCCTGGCTTCTACCGGCCCGGCGAGTACGACCTGGCCGGCTTCGCCGTCGGCATGGTCGAGCGCGCGCGGCTCATCAACGGCCGCAAGCGGACGCGGCCCGGCGACGTCGTGCTCGGCCTCGCCTCGAGCGGCATCCACTCCAACGGCTACTCGCTGGTCCGCAGGCTGTTCCTCGAGCAGGAGAAGATGCGGCTCGACCAGCACGTGCCCGAGCTCGACGGCACGCTCGGCGACGAGCTGCTCAAGCCCACGCGCATCTACGTCCGCGCCGTCCGCGCCGTGCTCGCGCACTACCGCGTCAAGGGGGTGGTGCACGCGCTGGCGAACATCACGGGCGGCGGGGTGCTCGAGAACGTGCCGCGGGTGCTCGGGCGGCGCTGCGTGGCGCGCATCGACAAGCGGGCCTGGCCGCGGCCCCCGGTCTTCGAGCTCATCCAGCGGCTCGGCAGGGTGGACGAGGCCGAGATGTTCCGCGTCTTCAACATGGGCCTCGGCATGGTCGCCGTCGTCTCGCCCTACTACGCCGACGCCGTCGCCCACCGCCTCGAGCGCCACGGCGAACGCGTCTCGGTCATCGGCGAGATCGCGCGCGGCGACGGCCCCGCCATCGAGCTCGCCTGACAACCGCGAGGGACCCCCGATGCAGATCCGCACGCTGATGAAGACCGACGTGGTGACGCTCCAGGCCGACGAGCCGCTCATCAACGCCGTCGAGGCCACCGCCTCCGAGCGCATCCGCCACGTGCCCGTCCTCGACGGCAAGCGCCTCGTCGGCATCATCAGCCACACCGACATCAAGCACGCCACCCCCTCGCCGCTGCTCGAGGGCAGCCAGGCCCAGTACCAGCCGATGCTCCACGACACCCCCGTCAGCCGCATCATGCGCCGCGCGCCCATCACCGCCCCGCCCGACGCCTCCCTCGCCGACGTCGTCCGGCTCATGGTCGACAGCAAGATCGGCGCCGTCCCCATCGTCGAGGGCGACGAGCTCGTCGGCATCGTCTCCGAGGTGGACGTCCTCCGCACCTACCTCCAGATCCTCGAAGTCTTCGAGTGACGCCGACCGCCGTGCGGACCTGGCGGCACAGCGCTCCAGCGATCTTCAGCGCGCTCAAGGCCTCAGTATGGGGCTGCTGTCACCTGCATGCTGATCCCACACCTGCGCAGGTGTGGGATCAATCTGCGGAGTTCCGGCGCCCCTGTCAAGGGTTGATCGCACAGCCAGGCTCCTGCCTCCATCGTCTGCTGGCCCCGCAGGGATCCTGTGACTCCTTGTCCCCGCCGCCGTGGCGCGCCAGCACCTTCGCGGCGCCATGCGGCAGTTGCCGGACCGAGGCACGATCGCGACCGGCGGCTCGAGCACGGGCCGCCGTGCTGGCATCCTGGGAAGGCCGTCACCGACGTTGACACCCGGGGTCGCCCCGTGCTACCATGTAGCCGGCGACGGTAAAGCGCGCGCGGAAGGAGCCCGAGACGTGGCGAAGCTCTGGTACGGCATCTGCACGGTGGGCCACGGCATCGGCCTCGTCGTCAACGCCGTGATCCTCGCCCTCTTCTACTTCCTCGTCTTCGGGCCCTTTGCGCTGTTCGCGCGGCTGTTCAGCGGCGACGCGCTGGCGCTGCGGTGCGGCGACCGCCCGAGCTTCTGGTGCGCCCGCCGGCCCGACGAGGCGTCGCTCGAGCGCGCCCGCCGGCAGTCGTAGGCAACCGCGATGTACGTGCTCGGCATCTCGTGCTTCTACCACGACTCGGCGGCCGCGCTGCTGCGCGACGGCCACGTGGCCTTCGCCGCCGCCGAGGAGCGCTATACCCGCCGCAAGCACTGCATCGACTTCCCCCTCCGCGCCGTCCAGGCCGCGCTCGACCACGAGGGCATCACCATCGGCGACGTGGCGGCCGTGGCCTTCTACGAGAAGCCGATCCTGAAGTTCGACCGCCTCCTGCTCTCGAGCATCGCCACCTGGCCGCTGGGCTTCCCCATCTTCCGGCGGTTCCTGCCCCTGTGGTTCAAGCAGAAGCTCCAGACGCCCGCCATCTTCCGCCGCGAGTTGGGCTACGCCAAGCCGGTCTACTACGTCGAGCACCACCTGAGCCACGCCGCCAGCTCGTTCCTGCTCTCGCCCTTCGAGCGGGCCGCGATCATCACGGTGGACGGCACGGGCGAGTGGACGACGACGGCCACGGGCCTCGGCGAGGGCACCGCGATCGACCTCGACGAGGAGATCCGCTTCCCTCACTCGCTCGGCCTGCTCTACAGCGCGATCACGCTGCACCTCGGCTTCCAGGTGAACAACTGCGAGGGCAAGGTCATGGGGCTCGCCTCCTACGGCGACCCCGAGGCCTATCGCGACGCCTTCGCGAGGCTCATCACGGTCCGCGACGACGGCAGCTTCCACCTCGACATGCGCTACTTCGGCTACCTGCACAAGCCGACGATGACGCATCGCCGCCTCGCCGAGCTGCTCGGCCCGCCGCGCCGCCAGGGCGAGCCGCTCGACCAGCGGCACATGGACGTCGCGGCGGCGCTCCAGGCCGTGCTCGAGGACGCGATGATCCGGATGGGCCGCCACGTCCACGAGCGGACGGGCCAGCGCGCGCTCTGCCTGGCCGGCGGCGTCGCTCTCAACTGCGTGGCGAACGGGCGCGTGCTGCGCGAGACGCCCTTCGACGACATCTTCATCCAGCCCGCGGCCGGCGACGACGGGACGGCCATCGGCTGCGCCGCCTACGTCTACCACACCCTCATGGGCCATGCTCGCGGCGAGCCGCTGCGGACCGCCTGTCTCGGCGACGGCTTCTCCGACGAGCAGGTGCGCGCCTGCCTCGACGCCAGGGGCGCCGCCTACCGCCGCCTCGAGCGCGACGAGCTGCTCCGCTTCACCGCGCAGCAGGTGGCCGACGACAAGATCGTCGGCTGGTTCCAGGGCAGGATGGAGTTCGGCCCCCGCGCCCTGGGCAACCGCACGATCCTCGCCAACCCGTGCAGCCCCGAGATGAAGGACATCCTGAACCACCGTGTGAAGCACCGCGAGCCCTTCCGCCCCTTCGCGCCCAGCGCCCTGCTCGACCGCGCATCGGAGTTCTTCGACATCGACGCGCCCAGCCCGTTCATGCTGCTCGTCGCCGACGTGCGCCCCGACCAGCGCGACGCCCTGCCCGCCATCACCCACGTGGACGGCACCGCGCGGCTCCAGACCGTCGTTCGCGACGAGAACCCGCTCTACTACGACCTCATCACCGAGTTCGCCGAGCTCACCGGCGTGCCCGTCGTGCTCAACACCTCGTTCAACGTCCGCGGCGAGCCGATCGTCCGCTCGCCCGACGACGCCTATGCCTGCTTCGAGAGCACCGGCATCGACACCCTGGTGATGCACGACTTCGTGGTGGAGAAGGAGCCATCGGGCACGTGAGACGCCGTCTGGTATAATGGCGGCACGAGGCGGTGGACGTCTCGCCCGCTCCGCGGGAAGCCAATGCGGCCCGTTCGGCTTCGCTCAGGGCAGGCTACCGCCGCCGCACTGCAAAGGTCTCGACAGGCGGATCGGTTGGCGAGATCGAGGCGCTGATGAACGTGGTGCTCGGCTTCCTGCGTCGGACGTGGCACTACTTCGCCGACCATGCGCGGGGCTTCTGGGAGCTGGTGCGCGAGCTGTGCTACTACCTGGCCGACAACAAGCGCTGGTGGCTCACCCCCATCATCCTCTTCATGCTCGTGCTCTCGCTCGTCCTCGTGCTCGCCACGAGCCCGCTCGGGCCGATGTTCTACGCGATATTCTGATGCGTGATGCGGAGAAGAGAGGAAAGATGGGCGACACCCGCGCCGGCGCTCTGGTCACGCATCACGCATCACGCATCGCGCATCGGCTTCGCCCCAACGCTGTCACCCGCCAGAGGGCCTCCGCATCGTGGGCATGATCGAGGAACTGCCCGATCTGGTCGCGAACAAGATCGCCGCGGGCGAGGTGATCGAGCGGCCGGCGTCCGTCGTCAAGGAGCTGGTCGAGAACGCGATCGACGCCCAGGCGACGCGCATCGAGATCCAGCTCGAGCAGGGCGGCAAGAAGCTCATCCGCGTGACCGACAACGGCATCGGGATGGACGCCGAGGACGTGGGGATGTGCTTCCACCCCCACGCGACGAGCAAGCTTCGGACCTCGCAGGACCTCTTCTTCATCACGACCCTCGGGTTCCGCGGCGAGGCGCTCCCCAGCGTCGGGGCGGTGGCACAGGTGCGGCTGGTGTCGCGCCCCGCCGGCACGGCGTCGGCCATGGCCATCGAGGTCGCGGGCGGCCAGTTCTCGGAGACGAAGCCAGGGGCCGCGCCCGAGGGCACGACGGTCGAGGTGCGGAACCTGTTCTTCAACACCCCCGCCCGCCAGAAGTTCCTCCGCACCCCCAAGACCGAGCTGGGCCACGTGATGGACGTGGTGACGCGCATCGCGCTGCCCCACGACCCCATCCACTTCGTGGTGTCGCACGACGGCAAGCAGCTCGTCAACGCGCCCGCCGTCGAGGACCGCCGCGATCGCCTCGCCGCCTTCTTCGGCCGCGACCTCGCCACCGAGCTGCTGCTGTGCCAGGGCGGCGAGGGGCCGCTGCTCGTCGAGGGCTTCCTCGCGCCGCCCCACCTCTCGCGGGCATCGCGGGCCATGCAGTTCATCTTCCTCAACCGCCGCTACATCCGCGACCGCGCCATCTCCGCAGCCATCCGCGAGGCCTACCAGGGCCTCATGGACCCGCGCCGCTACCCCGTGCTGTTCCTCTTCCTCCAGGCCGATCCGCGCGAGGTGGACTTCAACGTCCACCCGACGAAGATCGAGGTGCGGTTCCGCCAGGGCCGTCGGGTCTACACGAGCGTGCTGGGCGCGCTGCGCGCGTCGCTGGGCGCCGCCGAGCTGGCGCCGCCGCTCCAGCCGTCGAGCCACGTGCCCGCCTCGTGGGACGAGGCCCGCCGCGCCGCATCGGGCGCGCCGCCCCGACGGCCGGGCGCCGCGCCCGGCCTGCCTTTCGGCGAGGCGCCCGACCACCTCGAGGACGCCCGCACCACCCCGCGCCGCGCGCCCGAGCCCGCGCCCTTCGACGTCTTCGCCCCGGCGCCCGCCAGGCCCGCCTTCTTCCAGGTCCACAACGCCTACATCATCGAGGAGACGCCCGACGGCTTCCGCGTGACCGACCAGCACGCGCTCCACGAGCGCATCCTCTACGAGCAACTGCGCCGCCGCAGCCAGGAGGCGGGCGTCGAGAGCCAGCGGCTGCTCATGCCCGAGATCGTCCAGCTCGACGCCCGCGAGGCCGCCGTCGCCGCCGAGGTGCTCGGCCAGCTCCGAGCGCTCGGCCTCGAGGTCGAGGAGTTCGGCGAGAACACCCTCGCCGTCCACGCCGTCCCACGCCTGCTCGGCGACGCCGACTGCGGCCAGCTCGTCCACGACCTGCTGACCGAGCTCGCCGCCGACCAGGGCGCCGCCTCGGTCGACCAGCGCCGCCACAAGCTGCTCAGCACCCTCGCCTGCAAGGCCGCCGTCAAGGCCGGCGAAGCCCTCTCGCCCAGCGAAATGCAGGCGCTCCTCGCCCGCCGCGACGCGCTCGGCATCGAGGCCGACTCCTGCCCACACGGCCGGCCCGCCTCGCTCCTCTTCTCGCTCGACGACCTCGAGCGCCAGTTCCACCGCAAGTAGGCCCCCCGACCGTCCTTGATCGTGCCTCAGGTCGTCGCTATAATCGCCGCGTCCTGAGTGGCTCGAGAGGATTCCCGATGAAGCTGAGCGATCGGGTCGCGCTGGTGACGGGCGGCAGCCGTGGGATCGCGCGCGCGACGGCGCTGGCGCTGGCCCGCGAGGGCGCGGCGGTGGCCGTGACGGGCCGCGACGCACACATGCTCGAGGAGACGGTGACGCTCGTGAGCAATGCCGGCGGGCGGGCCGTGGCCGTGGCCGCCGACGTCCGCGAGCCCGAGCAAGTGCGCCAGATGGTCGCGACCGTCGCCGAGGCGCTCGGCCCGGTGGACACCCTGGTGAACAATGCGGGGGTCGCGCGCTTCGAGCCGGTGCTCACGGCGAAGCCGGCGGACTGGCGGCTCATGTTCGAGGTCAACCTGCTCGGCGCCATGCTCTGCACGCAGGCCGCCCTGCCGTCGATGGTCGAGCGTGGCCGCGGCTGGATCGTGAACATCGCGTCGAGCGCCGGCGTCAAGGGCTACCCCGAGCAGGCCGGCTACTGCGCCTCGAAGCACGCCCTCATCGGCTTCGCCAAGGCCCTCGCCCTCGAGACACAGCCCCACGGCATCCGCGTCCACACCCTCTGCCCCGGCGCCGTGGACACCGAGATGGCCCGCACCTACCGCAACTACGACGACCCCGCCGACTGGATGCAGCCCGAGGAGATCGCGGCGACCGTCGTCTTCCTCGCGTCCATGGACGGCGTCGCGATGATCGACAGCGTCATCCTGCGCCGCTACAAGGCCACGCCCTGGCCAAGAGGCTAGCCCGCGCCCCGATGAAGCGCCCCCTCGCCGCTCTCCGCGCCTTCCTGATGGACATGGACGGCACCGTGTACCTGGGCACGCGGCTGCTGCCGGGCGCCGCGCGCTTCTTCCGCCTGCTCGAGCGCCGCGGCATCCCCTACCTGTTCTTCACCAACAACTCGTCGGCCGACCGCACGCTCTACCGCGACAAGCTCGCGGGCATGGGCCTCGACGTCCCGGCCGACCGCATCATCACCTCGGGCGAGGCCACGGCCCTCTACCTGACGACCCAGACGCCCTACCGCCGGGTGTTCGTGCTCGGCACGCCCAGCCTCGAGCGCGAGCTGCGCGACGCCGGCCTCGATCTGGCCGACGCCGACGTGGACGCCGTCGTGCTCGGCTTCGACAAGACTCTAACCTATGCCAAGCTCGAGCGGGCCTGCCACCTGCTGCGCGCCGGCCTCCCCTTCATCGCCACACACCCCGACAAGGTGTGCCCGACCGCCGACGGCCCCATCCCCGACACCGGCTCGATGATCGCACTGCTCCGCACCGCCACGGGCCGACGGCCACTCGTCGTCGGCAAGCCGCAGCCGCGGATGGCCAGGATGGCGCTCGGGAAGCTCGGCCCCGACTACGCGGCCCGCGACGTCGCCATCGTCGGCGACCGCCTCTACACCGACATGCGCATGGGCCGGCGCGCCGGCCTCACCACCATCTGCGTGCTCTCCGGCGAAACCACGCGCGCCGACCTGGCCGCGACGCGCGACAAGCCCGACTACGTGCTCCCCTCGATCGGGGAGCTGGCCAAGAAGTTGGGGGACGTGATGCGTGATGCGTGAGAAGAGGGAGCCGTTGCCCGCCTTCTCCCGATCACGAATCACGTGTCACGCATCACGATGGCTGCATCCTCGGGGAGAGCTGATCTCTCCAGAGCAACCGCGCCCTCCTGAGGAGGCCCACAGATGAAGGTCCTGGTCGTGGGCGGCGGCGGCCGCGAGCACACGCTGGTGTGGAAGATCGCGCAGTCGCCGAAGGTCGAGAAGGTCTACTGTGCGCCGGGGAACGCCGGCACGGCCGAGCTGGCCGAGAACGTGCCGATCGCGGCCGACGAGATCCAGCAGCTCATGCGCTTCGCCGAGCGCGAGGGCGTCGAGCTGACGGTCGTCGGGCCCGAGGCGCCGCTGGTCGCGGGCATCGTCGATCGCTTCGAGGCCCACGGGCTCCGGGCCTTCGGCCCGAGCGCGCGCGCCGCCGAGCTCGAGGGCAGCAAGGTGCTCGCCAAGCACCTCATGCGCAAGCACGGCATCCCCACCGCACGCTACGACGTCTTCGAGACCGTCGACGCCGCCGAGGACCACTGCCGCAAGGCCAGCTACCCGCTCGTCGTCAAGGCCGACGGCCTCGCCGCCGGCAAGGGCGTCTTCGTCTGCAAGACCCCCGACGAGGCCCTCAAGGCCGTCTACCTGACCATGAAGGAGCGCGTCTTCGGCGACGCAGGCAACCGACTCGTCGTCGAGGAGTGCCTCGTCGGCGAGGAGGCCTCGATCCTCGCACTCACCGACGGCAGGACCATCCTGCCGCTGCCCACCTCCCAGGACCACAAGCCCGTCGACGACGACGACGAGGGCCCGAACACCGGCGGCATGGGCGCCTACTCCCCAGCCCCCGTCGTCTCCGACCAGCACTACGACCGCATCGAGCGCGAGATCCTCATCCCCATCGTCCACGCCATGAACAAGGAGGAGAGGCCCTACCGCGGCGTCGTCTACGCAGGCCTCATGATGACCGACGACGGGCCCAGAGTCCTCGAGTTCAACGTCCGCTTCGGCGACCCCGAGACCCAGCCCATCCTCTTCCGCCTCGCCAGCGACATCGTGCCCGTCCTCGACGGCATCGCGCGCGGCCGGCTCGGCGACGTCGAGCTCGACTGGGACCCCCGGCCCGCCGTCTGCGTCGTCATGGCCTCCGGCGGCTACCCCGCCCACTACGACAGGGGCAAGCCCATCACAGGCCTCGACCAGGCGGCCGCGCTGACCGACACGATGGTCTTCCACGCCGGCACCGCGGTCAAGGACGGCCAGGTCGTCACCGCCGGCGGCCGCGTGCTCGGCGTCACCGCCAGGGGCGACGACATACAGGCCGCCATCGACCGCGCCTACCAGGCCGTCGGCATCATCCACTTCGACCAGGCCCACTATCGCACCGACATCGGCGCCAAGGCCAAGCGCCACGTCGGCTAGCCCGATGAGAGTCCCCCTGCGCGTCTGGCGGCACGCGTCCGCACGCGGCGCGCGGCGGTGCTAGCCCGCATTTCTCACCAGCTTTCGCCGCCAGCGGCCGCCTTTCGCCCCAGG
>CBFDBL010000201.1:0-9242 GCA_965603035.1 uncultured bacterium | reverse complement strand
GGCTGACCACCTCTATGGCCGACCCGTCGCCGCACGCGGCTCTTTGACAATTCGGTATCGATTCGGCCAGGCCCGCCAGGAGGCCGGGAGGGCTCTGCCACGAGCCCTCCCGGCCCTGCGGGGCTGGTCCCGGGTTCCGGGTTCCCCAACGCCACGCCCTCTCCCGCGGGGAGAGGGCCTCTCCGTCCCGAAACCCGAAACCCGAAACCCGGAACCCGAAACCCGGAACCCGGAACCCGGAACCCGGAACCGCCTGCTCGGCGTGCAGGCATGCACGCCCTACAGCAGCGTCAGCGGGTTCTCCCGCGTCTTGAGCGGCAGGGCCACGGGGCCGCCGACGCGCTGGCTCTCGAAGCAGGCGACGATCATCTCGACGGCCGTGCGGGCCGCGTGGATGCTCGAGTACGGCTGCTCGTCGCCCTCGATGGCCGCGAGCAGATCCCTGACGGCGAGAACGTTGCCGCCGTGGAGGCCCGTGTCCTTGAGTGTCTCCGGCTTGCCCACCCCCGCCGAGGTGACCGGCACCCCCTTCTTGCCCGTCTGCCCCGGCGACCACGCGGAGTCCTCGAGCAGACCCACCCAGGGCAGGTAGCCGTGGCGCATCTCGATGACGCCCTTCGAGCCGTAGATGCTGAAGCCGAAGCGCGTCGGCCGGCCGCCGGCGCTCCGCGTGCTGTCGAACGTCGCGACCGCGCCGCCCGCCAGGCGATACAGGGCGTGCACCTCGTCGCCGGCCAGCGGCCCGATGCCCTCGTTCCCCGGCTTGACGTGCTCCTTGCGGATCGGCCGTCCCTCCTGCCGCACCGTGGCGAAGCACCATTGGGGCGCGCCGCCGAGCGCGTGGATCAGGTCCAGGACGTGGGTGCCGAGCACCCAGAGGTCCTCGCCCCCGCCGCGGCCATCCTCCTTGCCGCGGCCGCGGAACTCCAGCACCCTGCCGATCCGGCCCTCGGCGAGCAGCTCGCGGACGACCTTCAGCCGCGGGCTGTAGCGCGTCTGGTGCGACACGGCGACCTTCACGTTCGCCCGCTCGCAGGCCGCGACCATCGCGTCGGCCTCGGCGAGGGTGCGGCACAGCGGCTTCTCGCAGTAGAGGCCCTTCGCGCCGCTCGCCGCCGCGGCCACCACCATGTCGTGGTGCTGGTCGAGGTGGCGCGGGCACACGGCCACGAGGTCGGGCTTCACCTCGTCGAGCATCTTGCGGTAGTCGGCGTAGCCCTTGGGCGCCTTGAGCCGCTTGACCGCCTGCTCGAGGCCCTTGGCATCGGCGTCGGCGACCGCGACGATCTCGGTCTGCGGCACCTCGCGCCACACCTTGTCGAGCCCGTGGCCGTAGTTGCCCCGGCCCGTGTGCCCGATCACCGCCACGCGGTACGTCTTCGCCATGGTCTCGGCCCCCCGTACATGCACGCCAGCGAAGGCCATCGCCGCCGCACCGGCCAGGAACCGGCGCCGGCCCACGCTAGCTCCGGGATCTCTCGTCTCGCTCATCGCTCGCGTCCTCCATTCGCAGAGGCCCCCACCGCCACGGGCTGTCCCCCGCGCGCGGCCCGCCCCATGGCCAGCAGCACGCGGAGGCAGGCCAGGCCGTCGTCGACGTCCGGCGTCGGGTGCAGCCCCGCCCCAATGCAGTGGACGAAGTGGCGGGTGGACTGGAACCACCAGTTCTCGCGCCGCCCGCGGTGGTCGGTGTAGGGGTACAGGTAGTTGACGGCCCGCGTGCGGTCGCTGTGGACGATCAGGTCGTGCGGGTGCATCTGGCACTCGACGACACCGGCCGACCCGACGGCGCGGAAGCTGAAGTCGATGTCGGGGCCGTAGCCCTCGGGGTAGACCCAGCTCGAGCCGAGAAAGGCGTGGCCGCCGTTGCTCAGCCGCGCCACGAACACCGAGGTGTCGGCCGTGTCGAGCCCGCGGCCCGGCATCACCTTGGCCGTGTGATAGCCGAACACCTCCTCGATCTCCAGGCCCGTGACGAACCGCAGCGTGTCCACGCAGTGGCTGAGCAGGAACCACAGCGGCGAGGTGTCGGCGGCCCAGGCCAGCTCATCCGTCTTGCCGATCCGCTCGTTCAGCTCGACGTACACGTTGCCGATCTCGCCGACGGCCTGCTCCTCCACCAGCAGCGTGCGCAGCCTCTTCACGCGGCTGCGCTGTCGGTTCCCGAAGTTGACCATCAGCTCGCGTCCGCTCCGCTCGGCGGCCGCCTTCATCGCCAGGCCGTCCTCGAGCGTCGTCGCCAGCGGCTTCTCACACAGCACGTGCCTCCCGGCCTCCAGGCAGGCCAAGACCGGCTCGCGGTGGAACCGGTCGGGCGTCGCCACCGCCACGGCGTCGAGCTCCTCGGCACCGAGCATCTCGCGGAAGTCGGCGTAGGCCCGGCCCCGCGCGCCGGCCAGCGCCTCGGCCTTCTGCACATCGAGGTCGCACACGGCCACCAGGTCGGCCTCGTCGCACTCATCGAAGCACTGAGCGTACCACGTGCCCATGGTGCCGGCGCCGATCAGCCCGAGACGTATGGGCCGCTGGCTCATCGCCGTGTCCTCGCTGGGCCTGGCGCTCGGATCTTCCCGTGGCCGTTGTGCTATACTATCGCCGAAAGGCGGCGGACGCGCAACCGCCCGATCCCTGAGCGATCCTGCCGCAGGGGACGAAATGACAGAGGACGACTACCCCATCCTGGAGTTCGACCCGTCCCGCAGGGCGATCATCGAGCCGAGCAAGACGATCCAGCAGATCGACGCGCCCGAGCACTGCGTGGTGTGCTTCTTCCGCGACGTGATGGCGAAGCTGCGCGACGACCCCAGGGCGAAGGTCATCTCGGAGCGGAAGGCGGAGTGTGCCATCCTGCCGCTCTACGAGCTCGACTGGGGTGGGCGGCGGCTGGCGGTGTTCCACTCAGGCGTGGGCGCGTCGCTCGCGGCGGCGCTGCTCGAGGGGCTGATCGCGCTAGGCTGCCGCAAGTTCATCGCCTGCGGCGGAGCGGGCGTGCTCGACGGCACGATCGGCGTGGGGCACATCGTGGTGCCGACCCACGCGGTCCGCGACGAGGGCACCTCGTATCACTACCTGCCACCCGCCCGCGAGGTGGCGGCGAGCCCCGAAGGCGTGGCTGCGATCGAGGCCACGCTCCGCAAGCGCGGGGTGCACTACCTCGTCGGCAAGACGTGGACGACGGACGCCATCTACCGCGAGACGCCCGACAAGGTGCGTCTCCGCCGCGAGGAGGGTTGCCTGACCGTGGAGATGGAGGCCGCGGCGTTCTTCGCGGTCGCGCAGTTCCGCGGCGTCGCCTTCGCCCAGATGCTCTACGCCGGCGACGACGTGAGCCGCGAGGAGTGGGACGCCCGCGGCTGGCTCAAGCGCGGCACCGTGCGCGAGCAGGTCTTCGCGCTCGCCGCAGAGGCGTGTCTGCGGCTGTGAGCTCTCAAGGGCAGGCCTCCCGGGTTCCCGGGGCCTCGGGTGGCGTCTGCACTCATTCTGGGGCACCAGGCGGAACCCGAGGCAGGCCCAGACGAGCGCGACTGCGGAGCGGAGAAGCGCTCGCGAGGCAGGCGACGCGGAGCAACGCTGCTACACTAGCTCGTGCGATCTCACACCTGATCAAGTGTGGGATCTCGCGAGCTAGCAGAAGTTGTCGGGCCGGCGCGAACACGTCAGGGGCAGACGCGGCAGCGCGACTGCCTGCTGCCTCGTCCTGGCGACCCCGCGGTGCAGACACGTACCGGACAGGGAGTGGCGATCTCGAAGTTGATCAACTGCGAGATCCATTCCAGGAGGCTGCCAATGCTGGAAACCGTCGCGACCTGCTGTCGGGGTCTTGCCTGCGAAGCCAGGTTGGTCCTCCTCTACCACTTGGCTGCCGTGCGCGAACTCCGAGCGTCGGAGCTTGCTGAGCGGGCCTGTGTCCCGCGGGACCACGCCTCCCAGCATTTCCGGCGTCTCGTCGCCGCCGATCTCCTGCATCCCCGACGCTCGGGGCGCTATATCTACTACCGATTGCACATCCCCTCGTCGGCGCCGGCACGATTCGCACCGGGAGTCCTGGTGCGAAAGGCCTTCCTGGAACCCCAATGGGCGACGCAGGGATGGGAGAGGGTGAAGACGGTGCATCTATCGCCGCGCGCAGCGAGGGTCCTGCCTGAGCCAGCCCTGCGAGTGGCCGACGTCGTGTTCGACGCGGCGACGGCCTTTGCGCATGTACGCCGGCTCCAGATTCTGCGCTTCCTCGACCAATGCGGCGCACGTCACGCGATCGCGCTCGGTGAGAGCCTGCACATGTCACCGCAGGCCTGCTGGCGCCATCTGGACAAGCTCCGCCGCCGCGGCTACGTCTCCGGCCATCTGCGCGGCTTGTGTACACTATCGATGAAGCATAGCTCTCCGTTCCACTCGGCGCTGTTGTGTCACGCGCGCGAGGACTGGGGCCAGGATCTCACACTTGATCAGGTGTGAGATTGCGGCCCGGTGGGCGCTGAGGCAGCGTGCCGTCTTGACCTCGTCACCACCCTGCGGTCCGGGCATAGCACCCCCTTGCTCCCCGCTGCGCACTGGTCAACTGCCTACGCAACACGGGCGTGGAGCGTGGCGCAGCCCTGGCAGAGCGCGCCCTTCCGCTCCGCGGGTGGGCAGAAGGCGCTGACACTGGCAGGTGCATCCCGAACTTGATCAAGTGTGAGATCCGCGAGACGGTTGGATCCCCGCCCCGAATCTGCCATACTGCTGCATCAGCCTGAGGCGGGAAGCAGCACTACGGCGTCGCCGGGCGGCGCTGCGCACCCACAGGTGACACGATGGCCCACAGACCGCTTACCCTATGGACCGCGGCGGTGTGGTGCGGCGGGGCGGTCATGGGGTTCGAGCTGGCGGGGGCGCGGCTGCTGATGCCAGCGTTCGGGATGGGGCTCGACGTGTGGGCGGCGGCAATCTCGGCGACGCTGGTCGCGCTGGCCGCGGGCTACGCCGCAGGCGGGTGGCTGGCCGACGCGCGGCCTTCGGGCACGGTGCTGGCCGCGATTCTCCTCGCGGCGGGGTGCTGGCTGCTGGCTCTCGGCGGCGCGGGACGGCGAGTGGTGGCCGCAACGGGCGGCCTGCCGCCGGCAGCAGGCGTGTGGTGCTCGGCAGTGGCCGTGCTCGTGCCGCCGCTGGTCGCGCTCGGGATGGTGCAGCCCTTCCTCGCGCGGCTGATGCTCCGGGCGACGGAGCGGACGGGCAAAGTGGTCGGCGGCCTGCTGGCGGCAGGCACGGTCGGCGGGGTGTCGGGCACCGTGCTCACGGGCCTGGTGCTGCTGCCGCGACTGGGGCTGACGGTGACGCTGCTGACGTGGGGTGGGGGCACGATGGTCGCGGCGACGGCCCTCATGCTCGCCTCACGACGGGTGGCGGCTGCCGCCGCGGGGGCCGTGGCCGCGGCGCTCGTCGTGGGCGGCGCCTGGTGCGTGGGGCCTCCAGGCGTTGAGGCCGGCCCGATGCGGGTGCTCGAGCGGGTCGAAGGCTTCTACGGTGAGCTCGAGGTCGTCGAGCATCGCGGCACGCGGATGCTGCTGTGCAACGGCATCGTGCAGACGGCCATGCCCGCAACGGGGATGGGCATCACCCGCGGCACGCTGCTGCGGGGCCGCGACTACACCGAGCTGATCCCCTACCTGCGGCCCGGCGCGCGCAAGGCCCTGGTCATCGGCCTCGGCGCCGGCCTCCACGCACGGATGCTCGCGACCTACGGCATCGAGACGCGGTGCGTCGAGATCGACCCCGAGGTCGTGCGGCTCGCCGCCGAGCACTTCGGCCTCGCGGCCAGCGTCACGACCTGCGACGGTCGCGCCTTCCTCAAGCGCAGGCGCAGGGGCGCGCCGTTCGACGCCATGGTGCTCGACGCCTTCCTCGGCGGCACCGCGCCCGAGCACCTGTTCACAGTCGAGGCGTTCACCGAGATGATGTGGGGGCTCGTGCACGCCGGCACAGACGTATCGGGCACTACCGTGTTCTCCGCCAACGGCGTGCTGGTCGTGCACCTGATCGGCCGGCCGCAGCACCCGGCCGTGCGGGCCGTGGCGCGAACGCTCGGGGCGGTGTTCCCCCACACGATGGCCGTCCGAAGCGGCGTCGCCGACGAGCTCCAGCACATCTACCTGTTCGCCAGCCATCAGCCCCTGCGCGTCCCGCACTCAGGGGAACTGGCGGCGCACGGGTTCACCGGCGACGAGGTTTGCTCCGTCGAGACCGAGGGTGCGGCGCTGCTGACCGACGACCGCACGTGCCTGGCGCTGCTGAGCCGCGACCTCGTCGCCGAGCACCGCCGCCAGTCGCTGGCCGTGGTGAGGAGGCCGACGTGGTGAGAAGAGCGCTCGTCGTTCTGCTGTGGCCCTGCGTGCTCGCCGCCGGCGGCGAGGCCAAGCTCAAGGAGCAGGCCTTCGACGGACTCCTCTACCGGGGCGCCGGCGGCCAGGTATGGTATGGCCAGCCCGTCGCGCCCCTCGGGATGTTCGGTGTCATGGCCTGGCCGCCGGAATGGCGCCTGAGCCCTGCGTTGGCCAAGGAGCTGGCCCCTCTCGTGAACACCAATGTGGGCGATATCCGTGGCACCGGCCACCACCACTTCCACCTGCCCGGCTTCCTCAACGCCTCAACGCCGCTCGAGCGGGTGCCCCGCGTCCTCGTGCGCTTCCGCGGCCGGTACCGTCTCGTGGGCGAGCGGGCCCACAAGTTCGAGCTGCCCCCGTGCAGAAGAGCGCCGTCTACGAGATCGTGGGGGTGGACGTGTGGCACGCGGAGCTTCTGGACCGCGACTGGCTGCTGGCCTGGCGCCGGCTGGATGCGGCGCTGCGCGAGATGGTGGCGGCCAGCCTCGCTCCGCCCGGCGAGGCCAAGCGGGCGCGGCTGACCGCCGCTGTCGAGAAGGGCAGCCAGGCGCTGACCGTGACATCGCGGGTCGAGGTCGATGATGCCTTCCGGGCAACGGTACGCGGGGTGGCGCCGAAGGCGCGAGTCGTGCGGCACTACCAGCTCGGCCATCAGTGGGGCTATCGCGAGTGGGCCGCCACGTTCCACAAGCTCGTCGCGCGCCTGCGCATCGTGCCGACGACGCCGCTCCCGCCCGCGCCGCCGGCCGAACTGCCCGTCCTGGCGTGGCTGGCCGAGGGCAAGGCGGCCGACGCCATCGTGGCCGATGTTCGAGCGACGTGGGGCGACGGCCAGCTCGATCGCACCGTCGCATGGCTGGCGTCGTCGCGGCGGCTCGCCTTGATCGGCGACCTCCCTGCTCTCGGCGATGCGGAGCTCGGCGAGGCCCGCGCCTGGGCGCGCAAGCAGATAGCAGACAAGCGTGCCGAGGCGCAGCGGCCCAAGCCCAAGCCGCCGCCGCGGACCCGCAGCATCAAGGAGCTCGGCATCGTGGCGGCGGCGCTCGACGACGATCTGTTCGCCCAGAAGCTGATCCTCGGCGGCATCCTCGTCGAGCAGCTTCTGCCCAACGCGCCGGACGTCGGCCTCCGCCAGGGCGACATCGTCCTGCACTACCGCCGCATCTACGACCTGGTGATGGGCGGCTTCGAGGCCCGCCAGGCGCTGGCCCAGTTCGCCCGCCGCGCGAAGCACGCGCGGACCCTCGAGCTGAAGGTCCTGCGCGGCGAGCAGCTTGTGGCCCTGACGGTCAAGCCGCGCGGCTGACAGGGATGGCACGCTCACAGGCCGGGCGCGGCTGGCCTGCGGTAGCTCACCTCACGCCTGAAGGCGTGGACCCCAAACGCGCGCCATGCCGTTCGGAGTCTCGCCCTTCAGGGCGAAGTCGGGCCTTCGTACCCCGACGGATCGCTGCAAGCCGTTTCAGTGAAAGGGACACGATGGCGAGACGAAGCCGACCCCGGCTGAGCCGCGGCGAGGCCGAGGAGCGCGTCGCCGCGCTGCGCACGCGCCGCGTGCCGAGCCGGAGCGCTCGCGAGGACCTCGATGGGCCCATGGACCCCGACATCCAGGTGAGCGGCGAGCGGCGCGCCACCAAGCTGTCGCTGCTGGCCGACGGCGCCGAGGCCAGCTCGCTGTGGGTGATCGACTTCGAGCAGCAGATCGGCTCGGCCACGGTGCGGATGGGCGGCATCGGCGGCGTGGGCACGAAGCCGGAGCGCCGCTTCCAGGGCTACTCGCGGCGGTTGCTCGAGGGTGCGCTGCGGTGGATGCGGCGCGAGGGGTTCGACGTCTCGACCCTCTACGGCATCCCCAGCTTCTACCCGAAGTTCGGCTACGCAGAGTTCCTGCCCGACGTGCGCTTCACCCTGGCGGCCCGCGACGCCGAGCGGGCCGCGGGCAGCGGCGGCTACCGGCTCGTGAAGTTCCAGCCCGTCCACCTGCGCGCCGTGCTGCGGATGTATCGGGCCAACAACGCGGGCCGCACCGGCCCAACGCGCCGCGACCCCAGGCACTGGGAGCCGTTCCGCAAGGGCGTCGACTACGGTCGAAAGGCCATCGCGAAGGTCGCCCTCGGCGCGAAGGGCGGGGTGGCGGGCTACGTCGTCCTCGACTCCGAGCACCTGACGGCCACGGTCATCGAGGTCGGCTTCGCCACGCCGGCCGTGTTCCCCGCCCTGCTGCGTGCGGCCGTGCTGCGGGCGCTGCGTCAGCGGCTCGAGACGCTCGTGCTGCGCGTGCCCGAGGACGATGCGTTCGCCGCGTGGTGTCAGCCGCTGGGTCTGCGCAAGGAGGTGACGTGGCGTCGCGACGGCGGCGGGATGGTGCGGATGATCCGCATCGCGAGCGCGCTGGGCAAGGCCGCAGGCGAGCTGGGCACGCGGATAGACGGCGCGGGCCGGCTCACGCTGTACACGAACCTCGAGGACGTGGGCCTGGAATGGTCGGGCGGGCGCCTGGCGGTGGTGGCGCCCCATCGCTCGGGGCCGAAGGCTCAGATGCCGCAGTGGGCGCTCGCCCAGCTCCTCTACGGCTACCGCGGCGCCGCGGCGCTCGCCGCCGACGGCACGCTGCGGGCCAGCCGCGGCGCCCTCGGCGCGCTCGCCGCCATGTTCCCCGTTCGGCCCCACTACCACCACCTCGTCGATCACTTCTAGCGTGCTGACTGACGACAACCCGCGATGGGTCGCTGGGCCGCTGTAGACACCACGCTCCGTGTGGGAATCGGCACACGGAGTGTCACGGCCACTCTTCACGCCAAGCCTCTTGCCACGGGTGCCACCCCCAAACTAGCCCCAAATCAAGCGCGTTTGCACGATCAAGTAGCCAGCGGGTAGTGACCA
>CBFDBL010000200.1:0-9244 GCA_965603035.1 uncultured bacterium | reverse complement strand
TCAGATGGCGCTGGCGATTGCAGGCGGGATGTCCACATCCCGCGAGACGACATGTGGTGGGCAAGGCCCGTCTTCGTTCTCTTCCTGTGGCTGCACGGGATGGGGGTCGGTCGCGGCGGGCTGGGGTGCGAAAGAGCCCTGGGCGCCGCGCGGCGGCCCAGGGCTCTCCCCCTGATGCGGAAGGACAGGCGAGGTGACCGGCACCCGGCGACGCCTTGCGTGGCAAACGCCGTTTGCCGACCGCAGCCGTGGCTGCCAGGCCCGATGGCGTGCCACCCGACCTGGCGCCAACGGACGCCTCGACGATGGTCCACGGACGGCGGGGGATTGATCCGCGAACCCCCAGTTGCCGAGACGCCCTGGCAAGCCGTCTGCCTCAGGGCCGGTCACCCCGCAAGCTGATAAAGAGCGGCCCCTCGTCACGCCGTCACGGCAGAGCCGAATGCAGCGCCGATGCCTTGTCCGCCTCCGTTGGAATCTCGTGCCCTCCCGCGACCACGAGCCGAGGGGCCGCGGCCAGGATCCCTTCGGACCCCGAACCGCAGTAGAATATACTAGCAATAACCGTGCCAGACCGAATGCCCGCTGACCCACAAGGCCCCGCGCCGCGGCGTAAGTGCATTCAGCACCATTGCTTACGCCGAGCACGCGGCTCGACGGAAAGCGCGGCGCCAGCCCCAGGCACCGGCCCCCACTCGGAAGCCCCATTCCGAAAGCCAGCCAGCCACACCGCGCCGCAACACCATAACCGCATGGCCCGACTGCACTTAACCAGGCGCCACCAACCCGTGGCGCCCCAAACCGCCCTCGCGCTGTGGCGCCCAGCGGCCCGACGGCGAGCATGCCTGACCCGCACACTATGCCCGTTTTTTTGCGTTGACTTCCCGCCTGCGCCGTGCTACCTTGCGATGGCCCCCCGGCGCCGCAAGAGAGAGAGAGGGAGGACTTTATGGGGAAGGCGCCGGACTCTCCCCGCATCCTGGGCGTTGGGCTCTCACCCGAGGAGGCCTGTCGCGTGACGGCGGGGCTCGGCGCGCCGGTCGAGGTGCTCGAGCCGGGGCCTGCCGCGGCGGCCCTGGCGTCGGGGGACCGCGACCTCGTGGTCGTGAACCTCGCATCGGCCGCCGAGGTGCTGAGGGGCGCCGCCCACGGCCCGATGGCGCTCGGACCGCAGTTCCTGGTCCTCTATCCGCCCGAGGCGGTCGTCGAGGCGGAGCGGCTGGCGCGGGCGGGCCGGGTGCATTTGGTGGCGCGCGCGGGCGACTACCTGGCGTGGCTGGCGCAGTTCGCCGCGCAGGCGCTGGCGGCGGGTCGGGCGCTGCGGGAGGCCGTCGGGCAGTTCCGCGCGGACCGGCACCGCCTGGAGTCGGCGGTCGAGAGCATGTCCGAGGGCCTGCTGGTGGTGGACCGCGACTACCGCACGGCCGTCGTCAACCCGGTGGCCCGCGCGCTGCTGGGCGTGGACAGCCTGGAGGCGCTGGCCGTGAAGCTGCGCGCCGGCGAGGTGGACCCCGGCCTCCACCCCGTTTTCTGGCTCGAGGCGCACGACGTCCACGCCAAGCCGCTGCGCTGCTGGGAGACCCTCGGGTGCGGGCGCGAGGACTGCCCGGCCTACGGCTGCGGCCTCTTCCCCTGCTGGCTCTACGACGGGACCCTGTGCCAGGGCGGCGAGCCCGGGCGCTTCCCCGACAAGCTCGCCGACTGCTACGAGTGCGTCGTCTACCGCAGCGGCGCGCCGCTGGGCGAGCCGTCGCGGGCCAGGGGCCGCCGCGAGGTGGTGACCGAGCGGCCGCCCGAGCGCATCCTCGAGAGCGTCTCGTCGCCCATCGTGGACGAGGGCGGCCGGTTCCTCGGCGCCGTCAAGCTGCTGCGCGACGTCACCCTCGAGCGCAAGCTCGAGCAGGTCCGCGCCCAGTTCGTCGAGTTCATCACCCACGAGCTGCGCACCCCGCTCACCTCGATCTCGGGCTTCCTGTGGCTCGTGCTCGGCGGCCACTCGGGCGGGCTCACCGAGACCCAGAGCCGACAGCTCACCATCGCCCACGGCCAGTGCAAGCGCCTCATGGGCCTCGTGGACGACCTGCTTGACCTCTCCGCCATCGAGACCGGCCACCTGCGCCTCTCCCCACAGCCCTTCGACCTCGTCCCCCTGCTCGCCGAGACCATCGAGGCCCTCCGGCCGCAGGCCGACGCGCGCCAGGTCTCGCTGCGCGTCGCACCCATCGAAGGCCCCCTGATGGTCCAGGCCGACCGCGCGCGCATCGCACAGGTCCTCACCAACCTCGCGGCCAACGCCATCAAGTACACCGAGCCCGGCGGCCCCGTCACCCTCAGCGCGCGACAGGACGCCGAGGGCACCAGGGTCGAGGTCGCCGACGCAGGGCAGGGCATCGCGCCCGACGAGGCCCCCCGCCTCTTCGACCGCTACTACCGCGCCGAGACGGTGGGCCTCTCCGTCAGCGGCTTCGGCCTCGGGCTCGCCATCTGCAAGGGCATCATCGACGCCCACCGCGGCCGCATCTGGGTCGAGAGCACGGAAGGGCAGGGCGCCCGCTTCGCCTTCACCATCCCGCCTCCCGCGCAGCGCCCCGACGCGCACGACCGCGTCGGCGGCTCGCCGTGACGCCCGCCAGCTCCCCGCGCGCTCCGCCTTTCCCGAAGCGCCGTTTCCTGGTAGAATACGCCCTCGATTCGACGGATTCCGGCAACGCAGGAGCGCAGGATGTCGAAGGCGAAGCGAGAGCCCGACGTGATGGACGCGATCGTGTCGCTGTGCAAGCGGCGAGGCTTCCTCTACCAGTCGAGCGAGATCTACGGCGGGCTGAATAGCTGCTGGGACTACGGCCCGCTGGGCTCGGAGCTCAAGCGCAACGTCCGCGAGGCCTGGTGGCAGGACGTCGTGCGGGCACGCGAGGACGTGGTGGGCATCGACTGCTCGATCCTCATGCACCCGCGCGTGTGGGAGGCTTCGGGCCACGTCGAGGGCTTCACCGACCCGCTCGTCGACTGCAAGGAGTGCAAGAAGCGCTTCCGGGCCGACCACCTCGACGACCTGGCCCACTGCCCCGAGTGCGGCGGCGAGCTGACCGAGGCGCGCCAGTTCAACCTCATGTTCAAGACCTTCATGGGCCCCGTCGAGGAGGCCGCGGCCGTCTGCTACCTGCGGCCCGAGACCGCCCAGGGCATCTTCGCCAACTTCCAGAACGTGGCGACCACGGCCCGCATGAAGGTGCCCTTCGGCATCGCCCAGATCGGCAAGAGCTTCCGCAACGAGATCACCCCAGGCAACTTCATCTTCCGCACCCGCGAGTTCGAGCAGATGGAGCTCGAGTTCTTCGTCAAGCCCGGCACCGACGACGAGTGGTACGAGCACTGGAAGGCCCAGCGCTTCCAGTGGTACCTCGACCTCGGGGTGCGCGCCGACAAGCTGCGGATGCGCGACCACGAGGCCGACGAGCTCGCCCACTACGCCAAGGCGTGCGTCGACGTCGAATACGAGTTCCCCTTCGGATGGAGCGAGCTCGAGGGCGTCGCCAACCGCACCGACTACGACCTGCAACGCCACCAGGAGTACTCGGGCAAGAACCTCGAGTACTTCGACGACCAGACCCGCGAGCACTACATCCCCTACGTCATCGAGCCCTCTGCCGGCGTCGATCGCTCGTTGCTCACCTTCCTCGTCGACGCCTACGACGAGGTGGTCACCGACAAGGGCAAGACCGAGCGGTTCCTGCGGCTCCACCCGCGGCTGGCGCCCGTCAAGGTCGCCGTCTTCCCGCTCGTCCGCAAGGACGGCATGCCCGAGATCGCCCGCCAGATCTTCGCCGACCTCCAGGCCCGCTTCCCCTGCTTCTACGACGAGCGCGGCGCCGTCGGCCGCCGCTACCGCCGCCAGGACGAGATCGGCACCCCCTACTGCGTCACCGTCGACGGCGACACCCTCGACGACCAGACCGTCACCGTCCGCTACCGCGACAGCCGCGAGCAGCCGCGCATCGCCATCGCCGACCTCGGGGGCTTCATCGCCGAGCAGCTCGCCAACGCGACGTCCGCACGGGTGTGAGCGCCGCGGTTGACATCCGCCGGCCTGCGGGTGTACGCTAGAATGCGCAAGGGATGCTTCCTGTGCGCGACCTGGCACGGGGTGGGTACCAGTGGCCAAGCAGTCCGTGTATCTCGAGACGACGATCGCCAGCTACCTGACCGGGCGCCCGAGTCGTGACCTTGTCCTCGCCGCCAAGCAACAGACGACACGAGACTGGTGGGATCTGCGCCGGGTCGGCTTCGACCTCTGGATCTCGCAGATCGTGCTGGACGAGGCCGCGGAGGGCGACCCGGAGGCGGCAGAGCGTCGGCTCAACCTGCTGGCTGGGCTGCCTCTCCTGGAAGTCGACGACGAGGCGATCAGGCTGGCCGCCAGCATCGTGCAGGAAGGCGTACTGCCTGAGAAGGCGGCCCGCGACGCACTCCACCTCGGTGTCGCGACGGTGCGCGGTGCGGACTATCTCCTGACCTGGAACTGCACCCATCTGGCCAATGCTGAGATCATGCGGGTCGTCGGTCGGTTCATCCGCTCCCGCGGCTACGAGCCGCCGATCATCTGCACGCCCGACGAGCTGATGGGAGATCAGTCATGTCCAGAGACCCCATCGTAGACGAAGTTCGAGCCATCAAAGAGAAGCTCGCCGCGAAGTTCGGCTTCGACGTTCGCGCGATCGGGGAGGACGCCCGGAAGCGGCAGGGAATGGACGGCCGCAAGGTGATTTCCCCGCCGCCGAAGCGCCCGGCCGTGACGGAATGAGCCGCCACGGCGAAGCCCATCTGATGCTCTTCCGTCCTGTGTGGCACCCCGACAGTCGCGAGCAGCCCCGCATCGCCATCCCCGACCTCGGCCCCTTCATCGCCGAGCAGCTCGCGGGCGCGACGTCGAACACCGTGTGACGCCCTGACTGCGCTCGTGCGGGAGGGGATCGCCGTGTCTGCCGATGCGATGCCCGCCCCATCACGCCTGCCGTGGGCCGCGTTCCGACGGTGCCCGTTGCCTGCGAAGGTGCTGCTGGCGTGGGCCGTGGTGAGCGCGGTGGCGCGGCTCGCCACGGCGTGCGGCGGGCTCGAGTTCTATCCACGATACGGCGATGTGGGGGCAACGTGCCTGTGGGGCAACGTGCCTGGGGCAACGGGGGCAACGTGCCTGTCACGTTGAGAAGTCATAACGCGCAGCAGCCACATTACTTACAACACGCACTTGCATTCCGGCCCCGCCGTGGTATGCTGGGAGGCGTCGAAAGGGGGCGTCACTTCACCGCCGAGCAGCTCGCCAGCGCGACGTCCGCGCCGATCTGACGGGGCTCGGCGTCGAGGGTCGGGGGGGAGGGGGACCCGATGCGATCCGAATCGCCTGGCTCCACTCGCGGTCTGCCTGCCCCCGCTGTGGTGCTGATCGTCCACGCGCTGCTCGTCGCGACCAGGACGATGGTCTTGGTCTGCATGGGCGCCCTACACGACCCGCAGCTGCGCCTTTGCCATTCCCTGCTCGATCGGGTGGGCACGGGGGCCGACGTGCTGCTGGCGGGCCTGATGGCGACGGCGGCGATCGGGCTGCTGTGCCGCCGCCGGTGGGGGCGCAGGCTCCTCGCCGTGGCATGGCCGGTGTACTACGCGGCGTGGGCGGCCGCGGCGCTGCTGTTCATGGTGGCGCGCTCTCCCTCGACCCCCGCGTCTCAGCTCTGGCTGCACGCGGGGCACACTGTGGCGGCCAATGGGTTCTGGGCCGCGCTGGCGGCGAGCTACCTCTGCACCCGGGCCGTCAGGACGGCGACTGGGGAGATGGCGGCACGACCGCCCGATGCGGACGGCCCTGCCGGCGATGGAGGGCGGGCGGCCGGGGCGTGGCGTCTCCTGATCGCCTTCGTGTTCGTCGCGGGTCTGGGCGAAGCCGCCATCGGGACTGAGGCGATCGCAAGCGCTCTGTCGCAGGGCTCGCCGCCGGGGGGGCTCCTGACGCCTTCGCGGGCCGTCTACTGGCTCGTCATGGTGCCGTTGAGCCGCCTGCTTGCGGGTGGCGTGGGCATCGCCGCGGGGGCCGGGCTTCTCGCGCGACGGCGCTGGGCCCGCTGGGCACTGCTGGCCTTCGGGGCGTTGGTGATCCTGCTGGCTGTCGAACGCGACGCCTACTGGGTGATCGACGCGATTCAGTGGCAGGTCGTAGACCGAACCGCCCGCGCGCTCGGGTTGGCGTTGTCGCAACTGGTCACCGACGTGTCGCCCTACGCGTTTGTTCTCAGCCTGGCATTCGACCCGCTAAGCAATAGGCAACGTAAGCAATAAGCAACGTAAGCAACAAGCTGCCTGTCAACGTGTCAACGTGTTGTCAACGTGCCTGTCACCCAGCCTGGCAGGCCCGACCACGCGCGGCGCCGAGTGCTGAGCGGGCGGGGGGGCCGCGGGGCGCTTGACGGCAGGGGGCTGTGGCCGTATGCTCGCGCGCGGCGTGCGCGAGCGTGGGCCTCGGCGGAGAAGCGAAGTGGGCGATCCGGGCAAGGCGAGGCGGCTGCCGCTGTTCGCGGGGGTGCTCGGCTGGCTTGGCCTGGTGGTGGGCACGGGGTGGCTGGCGTACCACGCGTGGCTGCTTGTGCGGACAGACCAGTTGGTCTCCAGCGGGTTCCAGGCCGCGCGCCTCTGCGCCCTCGCCGTGCTGTCGCTTGCCGGAGTCGTTGCGTCGCTTGGACTTCTGCTGCGGCGCGACTGGGCGCGGCGGCTCTACGGCCTCAATTGGCTGGCGACGTGGCTGGCGGTCACGGGCTTCGCCACGGAGCGGTGGGTCGCCGTGGCGCGCATGCGCCACATCCCGCCGCCCATGCACCGGGGCCTGCTCGCGGCCGCGGCGCGCACCACGCTCGCCGAGGCCGTCGTCATTGCCCTCCTGGCCGGCCTCATCGTCTGGTACCTGCGCCGCCCGTGGGTCCGCGCCGCGATGCTGGCACGGCGCTCGCGTGGCGAACGCGCGTCGTGCGAGGGAGAGGGAGCGGAGCCGGCCGCGACGTGAGCGGCACACTGGGAAGGCTCGGGCGATCCCGAGGGGGCCTGCACCATGGCGACGGACGACGGGGGCTGGCAGGCGGGTGCCGCGCCGTGGGCGGCGCTGCGTCGGCTGCCGTTTCCCGCGCAGGTGCTGGCGGTGTGGCTGGCGGTGCGGGCCGGCGGGCGGATCGCGTCGGTGTGCTTCGGCTTCGCGTATGACGACTTGTATGCGGGAATGGCGCGGCCGTGGCCGGCGTCGTCGGCGCTGGGGCTGGCGGCCCGCGTGGGGAGCCTGCTGATCGCGGGGCTGATGATCCACGGGGTGCTGTCGCTGCTGCGGCGTCGGCCTCGTGGGCGGGGCCTGTTCGTTGCGGCGTGGGGTCTGGATGCCCTGGCGCCGCTGGTGGAGCAGATGGGGGCGTCGCTGCCGGCGCCGTATTCGGCGGCGGTGGTGCCGCCGGCGTTGGAGCTGGTGGGCCGCGGCTTCTGGCTGGCGGTGGTGTGGAGCTACCTGTCCGAGCGGCCCGCCGCGGGAGAGGCAGTGGCGGCCGCGGGCGATCCGCGACCCGTGGCGCCGCCGGCGCCGCTGCCGCTGGCGGCGAAGCTGCTGGCCATCGGCTTGGTCGTCTCGGGGGTGCTCGGGGTGGGGTCGGTGGCGGGCATCGTCTACAGCGTGCTCGCCGGGAGCCCGCCGCTGGGGGGTGGGCCGCTGCTGGTACAGGTCCGCGTCTACGGGAGCTGGGCTCTGGGGCCGGTGCTGGGCGCGGTGCGCCTGGCGGCGGGGATCGGGCTGCTGCGGCGTCGGGAGTGGGGGCGGTGGCTGCTGATGGCGGAGGCGCTCTTCGGCGCGCTTGGCGGGGTCGGCGGCGCGGCCTGGCGCTACGCCAGTGTCCTGAGCGTGCCTGGGCGCTTCCCGCTGCTCGAGGTGCACTGGGCTTTCGTGCGCCGCCTGGCCGGCTCCGTCGGCCACGCGGCCTTCGTCATCGGCTACGCGTGCAGCGCGCGGGTCCGAGCCGCCATGAGGAGGCCGGGGACGTGAGCGTCGCGATGGCGAAGCGCTCGATGCTGTCGAGCTTCCGGTCGCTGCCGTTCGCTGGGCAGGTGCTGCTGGCGTGGGCCGCCTTCGCGGCAGTCGAGCGGGTCGGCGGGCTGTGTCTCGCGGCCGCGTCGGGCGGGCTGAGCCGCGCGCCGGCGCGGCCGGCGCCGGTGTACTGGGCCGCCAGCCTGGTGTTCGCCGGGCTGCTCGCGGGCGGCGTGGCGCGGGTGCTGCGCGACGGCCCCGGGGCCTGGGGGCTGCTGGTCTGGGCGTGGTGTGCGTCGTACGTGGCCGCGCTGGTACTGGGTGCGCCGGGTCTGTTCGCCGCGCACGTGCGCGTCGCGGTGCTGTCCACGAGGCAGCTCTATGTGTTCGCGGTCAACGGGGCATGGCTGGTGCTGCTGGTGAGCTACGTGCGCGGCGAGGCCGCGAGGCGAGCGCGGCCGCTCGGGAGGGAGGCGGGCGCTCCGGGGCCTGGCGAGGGGGGTGGTGAGTCGCCGCTCGTGGCCAAGGTGCTGGTGGTCTTCCTGCTGGTCGTGGGGGCAGGCGAGGTGGCTGGGTCGGTGCTGGCGTTGCGGCGCTGGCTGGCCCCTGGGCTGTGGGTGCCGGTAGGCCCACGGGGTCCGCAGGAGCTGCTCGGGCGAGCGGGCGAGGTGGGCGCGCGCGCGGTCGATGCATTGGTCGGCGCGGTCGGCGTCGCGGCAGCCATCGGGTTCCGCTGCCGCCGGGACTGGGGCCGCTGGCTCGTCGTCGGCTACGCCGGCGCCCGGGCGCTGGCGCTGCTGAGCGGCCCGGTCGTCGGCTACGTCAGGTCGATCCTCGCGGGGGCCACCGTGCCGAGCCCTCAGTTCCACTGGTCTCTGCTGCGCATCCTGGTCCGCATCCTGGCCCCGACGGCGTTCCTCATCGGCTACGCGTGCAGCGCGCGGGTCCGAGCGGCCATGAGGAGGCCGGGGACGTGACCGTCGCGACGGCGAAGCGCTCGATGCCGTCGAGCCTCCGGTCCCTGCCGTTCGCTGGGCAGGTGCTGCTGGCGTGGACGCTGTTCGCTGGGGTGGGTCGCGCGGCGACGTTCGTCGTGGGGGTCCAGTATGAGAGGGCGTGGTACGGGAGTGTGGGCGGGGTGGTGTGGCTGCTGATCGTCGTCGCGACCCAGGGGGGCGCGTCTATCTGTGTGGAGGCGTGGAG
>CBFDBL010000199.1:0-9276 GCA_965603035.1 uncultured bacterium | reverse complement strand
GCATTATGCAGTGGCGCCGCGCCGCCGCGCGCCGCAACGCTCGGCCGCTGAAACCCGCAACACCCCGATGGCATTACGCTTACGGCCTCGCGAGCGATCGCCGTGGCCCGTTTGGCACGGTTTGTGCAATAGCACTATAGCGGAGGCCGGAGCGATGAAGGTAGCAATCCCTGTGTTCGGCACACGTGTGTCACCGCGCTTCGACTGTGGAACCGCCCTGCTGGTGGCCGAGGTCCGCGACGGGGCCGTAGCGTCGAGCGAGCAGCTTCCCGACGCGGCGGCCAACGCGCTGGAGCGGATCGCCGGGCTGCGCGAGCTGGGGGTGGACACGGTGGTGTGCGGGGCGATCACGGGGTTCCTCCTCCGGCACCTCACGGCGAACGGTATCGAGGTGCATCCTTGGGTGTTTTGTGAGGCCAGCGAGGCGCTCGCGGCGCTTGCCCGTGGCGACATTCCGCCGAGCCAGTCGGCGGGGGCGGGCCGAGGTCGGGGCCGGGGACGCAGGTGTCGTGGCCGGGGCGGCCCTCGCTGGTCTCGTTGATCGGAAGGAGACGACAAGATGCCACGCGGAGACGGAACAGGCCCCCCCGGGGGCGGCGGAGCCGGCAGCGGCCGAGGCCAGGGTGGCGGCCGAGGCCAGGGCGGCGGTCGAGGCCAGGGTGGCGGCGGCGGCAGGGGCGGCGGCGGCGGTGGTCGCGGGCGCATGGGCGGCTTCGCCCTCGGGCCCAGCGGCCAGTGCGTGTGCCCCCAGTGCGGCGCCCAGGCCGCCCACCAGCGGGGCATGCCCTGCACGTCGATGCAGTGCCCCCAGTGTGGCACCGCCATGACCCGTCAGCGCTGAGGAATTGAGGACTGAGGCCGGGATGGGCCGGGGGCTGGAGGAAGAGCCGGGTGTGGGGCGGCTGGGCCGGGCCGCTCCACAGCCTCCTGGGGGCCGACGGGGCTTGGAGAGCCGCGGGCGGCGCAACGCCCTCGGCTCCCCAAACCCCAGGCAAGGCACAATGCGAGAGGAGACAACCAATGCCCAGAGGTGATGGCACAGGTCCGCGAGGTCAAGGTGGTGGCCGCGGCTTCGGCGCGGGACAGGGCGGGATGGCCGGCCCCGGCGCGGCGGGCTACGGCGTGGGCCGCGGCGGCCGCCCTCGGGGCGGCGGGCGCGGCAGGTGCTGGGGAGGCGGCCGCGGCGGCGGCTGGGGCGCCTACGGCGGCCCGATGATGCCGCCCGCCTACGGGCCCCCGCCCGAAGCCGCAGCGCCCATGCCCCCAGCCCAGGCCGGGCCGGGGCCCTACGGGCCGGCGCCCGGCTACGGGCCGCCGCCCGAGGCCGAGCGCGACATGCTCCGTCAGCAGGCCGAGATGCTGAGCCAGCAGCTCGACGCGATCAAAACCCGGCTCGAGGAGCTCCAGCGACAGGACTAGACGCGACGGCCCGACCGGGGGCAGCGCACGAGCCGGGCCGGGACCGCCCCCGGCGGGCGTCGCGCCGAAGCGTCCTCGAGAGGAGGTGAGCGACGATGCCACGCGGAGACGGAACAGGCCCGATGGGCATGGGCCCGATGACGGGCCGCGCCGCCGGCTTCTGCGCGGGCTACCCCGTGCCGGGCTACATGAATCCCATCCCCGGCGGCTGGGCCCGAGCGGGCTACGGCTACGGCATGGCGCCCGGCTACGGCATGGCGCCAGGCTACGGCATGGCGCCAGGCTACGGCATGGCGCCAGGCTACGCGATGGCGCCCGGCTACGGCTGGGGCCGTGGTCTCGGCTGGGGCCGCGGCTTCGGTCGTGGGCTCGGCTGGGGCCGTGGCTTCAGGCGCGGCTTCGGGCGTGGCTTTGGCCGCGGCCGCGGCTGGCGCGCAGGTGCGTACGGCTACGGCCGGTGGTAGGATTCACACGACCGCACACGCTTGGAAGGAGGTGAGTCAGGATGCCAGGAGGCGATGGAACGGGCCCGATGGGCATGGGGCCGATGACAGGCCGCGCCGCGGGCTACTGCGCTGGCTACCCGGTGCCGGGTTACATGAACCCGATGCCGGGCCGGGGCTGGGGCCGTGGGTTCGGCCGGGGCTGGGGCTATGGCTACGGCGCGATGCCGCCGGCGGCCTACGGCTGGCAGCCGCCTGCGCCCGAGCAGGAGGCCCAGATGCTCCGCCAGCAGGCCGAGATGCTCCAGCAGCAGCTCGACGCCATCCAGCAGCGCATCACGCAACTGGAGGCCGAGCCTGCCCAGGACTGAGGCGGCCTCGCCGCCCAGGCTGTGGGGACTCGCAGCGGCACCCGGGGCCGCTGCCCCGCAGCCGTGCCGGCGCCCGAGGCGCCGGCCAGCCACCGCGCAGGACCGTCCTCCCCCGTGCCGAAAGGAAGGGTTAATGAAGATCGCAGTCACGACCAGCGGCGAGGCCCTCGAGTCGGCGGTGGACCCGCGCTTCGGCCGCGCCAGAGCCTTCATCCTCTACGACACCGAGACCGGCGAATGGTCGGTGGTGGACAACACCCAGAACCTCAACGCCGCCCAGGGCGCCGGCATCCAGTCGGCGACCGCGGTGGTCCACGCCGGCGCTCAGGCCGTCCTGACCGGCAACTGCGGGCCCCGCGCCTTCGCCACCCTCGCCGCCGCCAAGGTCACCATCTACCCCGGCGTCGGCGGCACCGTCCAGCAGGCCATCGACGCCTTCCAGGCCGGCGAGCTGAAGCCCGCCGATGGCGCCAACGTCGGCGCCCACTTCGGCATGGGCGTGTGAGCCGTTGCCGATCGCCGAGCGCGCGGCGGCCATGCGGACGCCGCGACGGACCGCAGGCGCGCGCTATGCCGCGCGCTGTGTGCAAGGAGTACCGTGTTGCGCATCGCCGTCGCGAGCGGCAAGGGCGGGACGGGCAAGACGACGGTAGCGACCAGCCTCGCCCTCGCGCTCGAGGCCCGAGGCTCCGTCGAGCTGCTCGACTGCGACGTCGAGGAGCCCAACGCCCACCTGTTCCTCAACCCCGAGATCACCGAGCGGACACCCGTCCACGTCGCCATCCCCGAGATCGACCCGGCCCGCTGCACCGTCTGCGGCCTGTGTGCCGAGGTCTGCGAGTTCAACGCCATCGGCGCCATCCAGGACGCCGTCCTGACGTTCCCCGAGCTCTGCCACGGCTGCACCGCGTGCTGGGTGCTGTGCCCCGAGAAGGCCATCGCGCCCGGCGGCCGCGAGGTCGGCGTGGTCGAGCGCGGGCGCGCCGGCTCGATGGGGTTCCACCACGGCTGGCTGCGGGTCGGCGAGGCCATGAGCCCGCCGCTCATCCGGGCGGTGAAGGCCGGGGCCGGGTCGGCGGACTTCGCGGTCTTCGACGCGCCGCCGGGGACCTCGTGCCCGGTGGTCGAGACGGTGCGGGGGTCGGACGCCGTGCTCCTGGTGACCGAGCCGACGCCCTTCGGCCTCAACGACCTGGAGCTGGCGGCCGACATGGTCGCGGCGCTGGGCCGGCCCGCGGGCGTCGTGATCAACCGCGCGGGCATCGGCGACGACGCCGTCGCGCGCTTCTGCGACCGGCGCGGCGTCCCGATCCTGCTCGAGATCCCCTTCGACCGCCGCATCGCCGAGGCCTACTCGCGCGGCGAGCCGCTCGTCGCCGCCTTCCCCGACTACCGCGAACGCTTCGAGCAACTGGGCGACGCCGTGAGGAGACTGACAACGCCGTGAAGCAGCTTGTGGTCATCAGCGGCAAGGGCGGGACCGGGAAGACGACCGTGGTCGGCGCGCTCGCGGCCCTGGCCGAGCGCCCGGTCCTGGCGGATTGCGACGTGGATGCGGCGGACCTGCATCTGCTGCTGGCGCCGGAGGTCGAGGAGGCAGGCGAGTTCACCGGGCCGCTCGAGCCCGTCATCGACATCGAGGCCTGCACGGGCTGCGGCGCGTGCGTCGAGCACTGCGTCTTCGACGCCCTGGCGCTGCGCGACGCTGTGGCCGCGCTCGACGCGGTGGCGTGCGAGGGCTGCGCGCTGTGCTCGCGGGTGTGCCCGGTCGATGCGATCGCGATGCGGCCCGTGGTCGCGGGACACTGGTTCGTCTCGCGGACGCGCTTCGGGCCGCTGGCGCACGCGAAGCTCGGGGTGGCGCAGGAGAACTCGGGCAAGCTGGTCACCCTGGTGCGGAACAAGGCGGCCGAGCTCGCCGAGCAGGCCGACGCGCCCTGGCTCCTCGTGGACGGCTCGCCGGGCATCGGCTGCCCCGTGATCGCGTCGCTCGCGGGCGCCGACGCGGTGCTCATCGTCACCGAGCCGACCCTGTCGGGCAAGAGCGACCTGTTGCGGGTCGCGGGGCTCGCCGATCACTTCGGCATCGCGGCACTCGTGTGCGTGAACAAGTGGGACATCAACGAGGCGCTGACGGCCGACATCGAGCACGAGTGCCAGCGCCGCGGCTACCGGCTCGTCGGCCGCATCCCCTACGACGCCGCCGTGCCGCGGTCCATCGTCGCCGGCGTGCCCCTGATCGAGTATGATAGTGGGCCCGCCGCTATGGCGGTCCGGGACGTCTGGGAGCGCGCCGCGGCCGCGCTGTAGAGTCTAACGCGAAAGGCAGAGCATGGCGGACGACAAGCAGTGCAGCTCGTGTGAGTCGAAGACGTGCCCGTCGAGCGCGGCGGCCGACGACGGCTCGCTCGAGCAGTTCCTCGAGCGCGAGGCGCTCGCCGAGCGGCTCGATCGCATCGGGCACAAGATCCTGGTCCTCAGCGGCAAGGGCGGCGTGGGCAAGAGCACCGTGGCGGCCAACCTGGCGGTGTCGCTGGCGCGCCAGGGCCTGCGCACCGGCCTGCTCGACATCGATCTCCACGGCCCGAGCATCCCCAAGCTCCTCCGCCTCGAGGGCCAGGGGATGGCCTCCGACGGCCAGACGATCGAGCCCGCCAACTTCAACGACCACCTCAAGGTCGTCTCCATCGGCTTCCTGCTCCAGAGCCCCGACGACGCCGTCATCTGGCGCGGGCCGCTCAAGATGGGCGTCATCAAGCAATTCATCAAGGACGTCAACTGGGGCGAGCTCGACTACCTGGTGGTCGATTCGCCGCCGGGCACGGGCGACGAGCCGCTGAGCATCTGCCAGCTCGTGCCCGACGCCGACGGCGCCGTCATCGTCACGACGCCGCAGGCCGTCGCCATCGCCGACGTCCGCAAGTGCATCACCTTCTGCGGAAAGCTCAACCTGCCGGTGCTCGGCGTCGTCGAGAACATGAGCGGGTTCCTTTGCCCCCACTGCGGCGAGCGGACCGACCTGTTCGGCAGCGGCGGCGGCGAGCGCATGGCGGGCGAGATGGGCGTCCCGTTCCTCGGCCGCGTCCCGCTCGACCCGCAGGTCGTCGCCTCGGGCGACGCAGGGCAGCCCTTCGCGGCGGACCCGTCGGCGGGCCCGACGGCGCAGGCCTTCGCCGACATCGTCGCCCACCTGACCGACCGCGGCGCCGCCGCCCCCAGCCAGGAGACGAAGACCATGAGAATCGCCATCCCCACGGCCGAGGGCCGGCTCTGCCTCCACTTCGGCCACTGCCAGGAGTTCGCCGTCGTCACGGTCGAGAACGGCGAGATCCGCGGCACCGAGATGCTCCCGCCGCCAGCCCACGAGCCGGGCGCGCTCCCGCGCTGGCTCCACGGCCTCGGCGTCGACGTCATCATCGCGAGCGGCATGGGCCAGCGGGCGCAGGGCTTCTTCTCGCAGTTCGGCATCGCGGTCGTCGTCGGCGCCCAGCCCGAGGAGCCGCAGAAGATCGTCCGCGCCTACCTCGACGGCGCGCTCCAGACCAGCGACAACATCTGCGACCACTGACGGCCCCTGGCGGGCGTCTTCCCTCTTCCCCGCTCACGCGTCACGCATCACGGATCACAATCCCATGGCCACCCGCATCACCGTGGTCGTGAACGATACGGCCGCCTCGCGGCGCCTGGCGACCGAGCACGGGCTGTCGCTGTGGATCGAGCACGGCGGCCACGGCATCGTGTTCGACGTCGGCCTCTCGGGCCGCGTGCTGCTCCGCAACGCGCGGCGGCTCGGCCTGCGGCTCGGCGAGGCCGAGGCCCTGTGCCTGAGCCACGGCCACTACGACCACACCGGCGGCCTGCCCGCCGTGCTGCCCCTCGTCGCTGGCGCCACGCTCTACGCCCACCCCGCCGTCTTCGCGCCCAAGCTCGCCAGGCGCAGGCGCGGCTGGCAGAGCATCGGCATCGGGCCCTCGCGGCAGGAGATCGAGGCCGCCGGCCTCCGCGTGTCGCTCAGCGCCGGGCCGCAGGAGGTCGTGCCGGGCGCCACGCTGCTGGGCGAGGTCGAGCGCGACCCGGCGCTCGTGCCCAGCACGCCCCACCTGTTCATCGACGACGGCCAGGGCCGACGGATCGACCCCTTCCCCGACGACCAGGCACTGGCGCTCGACACGGGCGACGGGCTCGTCGTCGTCTCGGGCTGCGCGCACGCCGGCATCGTCAACCACTGCCGCGCCGCCATGCGGTTCTTGCCGGGCAGGCCGCTGCGCGCCGTGCTCGGCGGCTTCCACCTCGTCGGCGCCTCGCCGGCACTCATGGACGCGACCCTCGCCGCCTTCCGCGCCCTCGCCCCCCAGGCCATTCACCCCTGCCACTGCACCGGCCAGCAGGCCACCGACGCGCTCGTCGGCGCCTTCCCTGACACCTGCCAGCCCATCGCAGCCGGCAGCGCGCTCGAGTGGTAAGGCCCCCCGATAGGGCCTGAGGCCCCATACGTCCCATCGGCGCGTGCCGGGAACGCGCGGTCAGCTTCGTGCGGCGGGATAGCGCCTGGCGCAGGCGGCGCGGAAGCGGGCGTACTTGTCGTCGAGGTAGTCGCGGAGCCCGAGTCGCGGCTCGACGGCCTTCTCGAAGCAGACCATGGCCTCGACGGCGTCGCTCAGGGAGCCGAAGGCGCCCGCCGCGGCAAGCAGGGCGGCGCCCTTGGCGCTGTGGGCGTCGGCGGCGACGCGGAGCGGGCGGTCGAGCACGTCGGCGCGGAGCTGGAGCCAGACGTCGCTGGCGACGGCGCCGCCTGAGGCGAACAGGGGGCCTGCGCTGGGCGCGCCCAGCTCGGCCATGAGCTCGAGGCCCCAGCGCTCGACGAAGCCGACGGCCTCGAGATGGGCGGCGTAGAGCTTCGCCCTGCTCCGCTGGCGGCCCGCGACGAAGCCCTCGGCCTCGGGATCGACGAAGGGGAAGCGCTCGCCCCGCCGCGCCAGCGGGTAGACCACGAGGTCGTTCGGCATCGCGTCGGCGACCTGCGCGTCGAGCTTCGCGAGATCCTGCCCCTTGAAGCGCGCCTCGAGGCACTCGCCGCCGACGTTGGAGGCCGCGCCGGGCAGCCAGTGGCCCTCGGGGTGTGCGTGGCAGTAGATGCGGCCCTGGGGATCGCGGACGCGCTCGCGGCTCACGCCGCGCAGGACGAGCGTGGTGCCGAGGGTGGAGCACCATTGGCCGACCTCGCAGGCGCCGGAGGCGAGGAAGGCGGCGGTGCCGTCGGTGGCGCCGGCGCAGACGAGCGCGGTGGGCGAGATGCCGGCGGCGTCGGCCACGGGGGTGGTCACGTGGCCGATGGGCTCGCCGGGCCGCAGGACGCGGGGCAGCTTGCCGAGCGGGAGGCCGAGGTCGCGCTCGACGAAGGCCGGCCAGCGGCGCTCGAGCAGGTCGTAGCCGGCCTTGAGCACGTTGGAGGTGTCGGAGACGTCGTAGAGGCCGGTGAGCCGCCCGACGAGGAAGTCGGCGGGGTGGCAGATGCGCGCGGCGTCGAGATGCTCGGGCTCGTGCTCGGCGAGCCAGAGGATCTTGGGCAGGCCGAAGCTGGCGGAGAAGCGGTAGCCGAGCTTGCGGGTGAAGACGGCGGCGGCGGCGTTGATCCGCGCGGCCTGGTCGGCGGCGCGGGCGTCGTTGTACATGATGGCGGGGCGCAGCGGGGCGCCCGCCTCGCCGACGAGCACGATGGTGCCCGATGTCGAGGTCACGGCGAGGCGGTCGAGCGCGCGGCGCTCGTAGCCAGCCTCGATGGCGCCGGCGGCCGTGGCCTGGAGGCAGGCAAGCGCCGCGCCCCACCAGTCCTCGGGCTCCTGCTCGTGCCAGCCGGGCTGCGGCTCGGCCGAGCCGTGGGCGAAGGGCGCCGCCGCCTCGGCCACCACGCGGCCCCGCACCGTGCAGGCGACGCACCGCGCCCCTTGCGTCCCGACGTCGAGGCCCAGGAACAGGTCGGCAGTCACTGGCCCTTCCACGGATGCGTACCGCCTCAGGTCTCCGCGAGGCCGCGGTAGGCGTCCTTGAGCGTGGGGTAGAGGGAGCGATAGACCTGGTAGAGCGCGTCGTAGCGCGCGACGTTGTCGGGGATGGGGTCGGTGGCAGCGGAGACGCGGCCGAGCGTGCGTGCGACGGCCTCGGCGTCGGGGAGCAGGCCCGTGCCGATGCCCGCGAGGATGGCGGCGCCGCAGGCCGCGGGCTCCTCGGTCGCGACGGAGACGAGCGGGGAGCCGAGCACGTCGGCCTGGATCTGCCGCCAGACCGGGCTGCGCGCGCCGCCGCCCGCGGCGATGATGCGGTCGGTCGCGACGCCGAAGGAGCGGAAGATCTCGAGGGCGTCGCGCATGGCGAAGGCCACGCCCTCCATGACGGCGCGGACCAGGTGCACCCGCCGGTGGCGGAGCGCGAGGCCGAAGAACACGCCCCGCGCCCGAGCGTCCATGTGCGGCGTCCGCTCGCCGAGCAGGTAGGGCAGGAACAGCAGGCCCTCGGCACCCGGCTCCGCCTCGGCCGCGGCGGCCGAGAGGGCCTCGTAGTCGAGGTCGAGGCCGTCGAACACCTGGTCGCGCAGCCACCGCAGGCACAGCCCCGCGCTCAGGATGGCGCCCATGGTGAACCAGCGGTCCGGCACCACGTGGCAGAAGGTGTGGGTGCGCAGCGCGCGGTCGTAGGCCGGCTCGTCCAGCGGCGTCAGCAGTTGGCCCCCCGTGCCGATGGTCGAGAGGATGACGCCGGGGGCGATCACCCCGTTCCCGAGCGCGCCGACCGGCTGGTCGCCGCCGCCCGCCACGACCGCCGCGCCCACCGGCAGGCCCGTGTCGCGCGAGGCACGCCGCGTCACCGTGCCGCACACCTCCTGCGACTCGACGACCCGCGGCAGGAGCCCGGGGTCGATGCCGACGGCCTCGATCATCGGCTCGGACCAGCGGCGGTGGGCCACGTCGAACAGCAGGGTGCTCGCCGCGTCGGTCACGTCGGTCGCGATGGCGCGGGTCAGCCGCAGGCGGATGTAGTCCTTCGGC
>CBFDBL010000198.1:0-9308 GCA_965603035.1 uncultured bacterium | reverse complement strand
CGAGGACAGCCAGCACAACACCTACGACATCAACTTCCAGGGGCCGAACACGTTCGTCGGCTCGCTCTACCTCGCCGCCCTGCGCGCCGGCGAGGAGATGGCCCGGGAGGTCGGCGACGCGGAGTTCGCGAAGCAGTGCCGCGCCGCCTTCGACAGCGGCAGCAAGCTCACCGTCGAGCAGCTCTGGGACGGCGAGTACTTCATCCAGCGGGTGGACCTCCAGAAGCACCCGAAGCACCAGTACGGCCGGGGCTGCCTGAGCGACCAGCTCTTCGGCCAGGGCTGGGCACACCTGCTCGGCCTCGGCTACCTCTACCCGCCCGAGATGGTCGAGAAGGCCCTCCAGTCCGTCTGGAGGTATAACTGGGCGCCCGACGTCGGGCCGACCAACGCCGTCCACAAGCCGGGCCGCTGGTTCGCACGCCCGGGCGAGGCAGGGCTCTTCACCTGCACCTGGCCCAAGAGCCCCCACCTCGCACAGGGCGTCCGCTACAAGAACGAGGTCTGGACGGGCATCGAGTACCAGGCCGCCGGCCACATGGTCGCCGAGGGGATGGTCACCGAGGCACTGGCCATCTGCCGCGGCATCCACGACCGCTACGAGCCCGCCCGGCGCAACCCCTACAACGAGGTCGAGTGCGGCGACCACTACGCCCGCGCCCTCGCGAGCTGGGGCGTCTACACCAACCTCTGCGGCTACGAGCACCACGGCCCCCGCGGCCACCTCGGCTTCGCCCCCGTCCTCACCCCCGACCACTTCGCCGCCGCCTTCACCGCCGCCGAGGGCTGGGGCCTCTTCTCCCAGAAGCGCGACGGCAACGCCCAGACCAGCCGCATCGAGCTCCGCTATGGCAACCTCCGCCTCAACACCCTCGCCCTGGCGATTCCCGAGGGCGCCCGGCCGACGAAGGTGCTGGCCGAAATCGGCGGCAAGGCGGTCAAGCAGGCGCACGCGGCGGAGGGCGAGCGGCTGACCATCAGCTTCGCCAACCCCGTCACGCTCGCGAAAGGGCAGACACTGGCCGTCAGCATTCGATGATCGGTGTGGCGACCGTCGGAGGGATCGGCATCCCCTCTGTTGTGTGGGCCTGTTGCAGCTCCAAGAAAAACCTTGACAATCTGAGCGAGGAGGGATATTCTTCGTGGTGGATCTGAACCTCGGCCAGTCTGGGTAGTAGGATCCACCCGGGGGCGAAAGCCCCCCTTCCTATGGGCCTAGAGACGCACGATCCCCAGCAGGTCCGTGCTCGACGCGTGCTTGCAAAGAATCGGCTCGAGGCGGAGGAAGTAGTTCTGGGCAGACTTCCGCCGTACATAGGAACTCGGGGCAAAATGCTGATAGAGCAGGAACGCGGCGAGGTCAACGGCTTGGATGAAGTATGAGTGGCCCGAATCGCGGAAGCTTGGGTCCTCGATCACATAGTTGAGCGGTATGTTCCTGTAAGCCGTTCCGAAGCCAGGCTGGCTCGGCACGGGGTTGTACCGTCGCATCCTCCGGGTGAGCCGCAAGAGCTTCCTGTCATCCGTGTGATCGCAGAGAATGATCCCGCGGTCGTCGGGGTTGGCGGGGCCTGGGAAGTTGCGACGGGAGATCGTGTTCTCGAACCGCTGGATCAACGCCCTCCACGCCAGTTCGAACACATCGCTCGTCTTCCCGCTCTTGTCCACCACGACGTTGACCACGGTCAGATCGGACAAGTCGGCCAGGCACTTCGCAAACAGCCGGATCATCGTCAGTCGGTGATGGCGCCTGATGCGGACCAGGTCGCCAGGGCGGTTGATGAACGCCGCGGCGTGGAACTCCTCGCGCAGCTTGAGCCCGAATCGATCGCGGAGGAACTGCCGGAATGCGATCAGGCTCTCCAGGCAAGCTTGCCACCGCAACTCGTGGATGACCAAGCCGCTCAGGACGAAGTAGCGCGTCGGCGAGTCCGCCAGCCCGCAGTCCCCGCTTTCATCGACGTACATCAAGTACACGGCACGTCTTCCATCGTCTCCTGAGTTCCACACGGTCCAACACAAAGCGGCGATCGCGCTGGGTGAAACGCGTGGGCTCGGCGCCGCTCGGCCACACGATCGCCCCCTATCCAGGATGCTCGCAATGCAACTGGACCGCCGCAGATTCCTGAGAGCGGCAGCGGCCTCGGCCGCCGCCGTGTCCCTGACCTCGGCTCCGTCCGCCGCGAAACGAGAGGAATCCCGTATGAGACAGCATCACGAGCGCGCCCGAGACATCCCGATGCGGGCGCTCATCGCGAAGGACGTGGCCGGGCTGCTGCTGGCGGGCCGCTGCATCAGCGGCGACTTCATCGCCCACTCGAGCTATCGCGTCACCGGCAACGCCGTGCCCATGGGCGAGGCCGCCGGCGTCGCCGCCGCCCTCGCCGCCAAGAGCGGCCGCCTGCCGCAGGACGTGCCGTGGGCCGAGATCGACAAGGCCCGCAGCGGGACCTCCCCGACATAGTCCATCGACCTGGTCCCCAAGCGCCAGGCGCCACGTTCCGCGGGCACGTCTGCCCGCCCTGCGGGCGCGAGCCGCGCTTGTGCCGGCTTGGCGAGGGGAAGAGACGTTGACACCGGCTGCGGGGGGCGCTAGGGTTGCGCGCGGCCCGTCGCAAAGGGGGTGGCATGCGGATCCTTAGCTTCATCGTGGCGTTCGCGCTCGGCGGCACGCCCGCTGCGGCCGGCGAGGCGCTGTGGGCCGAGGGCGAGCGGTGGACGGAGCAGCGCGGGTCGGTCGGGGCGGACCGCCCGCCGTTCGGCGCGGGCGGCGGGTGCCTGGGCTCACACTGGGGCGGCAGGAAGGGCCACTACGTCGTCTACCGCTTCCGCCTGGCCGAGCCGATGGCCGATGCCAGGCTCCATCTGCGCTACGCTCGCAAGCACGAGGGCGACGCGCTCTTCGCCGTCAAGCTCGACGGCCGCGTGGTGGACCCGAAGGCGGCGTTCCCGGCCACGGGCGGCTGGGGCCACCTGCGCGACAGCGAGTGGGCCTATCGCGCCTTCCGCCTCGGCGGCTTGGCCGCCGGCCGCCGCGAGCTGCGCCTCACCTCCCTGGCCGACAGGAACAACACGAATCTCGACGGCTTCTTTCTGGCCAGCGGCGTCTTCAACCCGCCGAACGCCCGGAAGGCGATCGAACGGGCTCCGCGCCTCGCCACCCTCGGCCCGCCTGGCTCCCGGCCCGTGCGCGTCGACCCTGCCCTGTCCATCGAGGACTTCCATCCCATGGCCAGCGACCCCTACTGCCCCGTGGAGTGGCTCAGCGAGTTCCGTTCCCTGGACTGGCCCCGCGTGACCGGCGCCGACGCCAGGGCAGGCCGCATGACCTTCGACGCCGCTGCCAAGCAGTGGAACCACTTGGCGACTCTCGCGACCGATGGCAAGCCCACGGCGGTCTTCGAGCGCGACGTCGCGGCCTGGGGGCTCTTCGCCTTCATCAGGGAGGGGCGCGACGCCGACCACATGCTCAAGCCGATCGGCGACCTGCGGAAGATCGTCGCGGACCCGCCCGAGTACCCACCGAACTTCGAGGGGACGCTTCTCAGGAGCCATAGCGACCTGCTTGGGGAGAAGGTCCTGGCGGCGGAGGACGGCCCGTCCTTCGAGGCCTGCGCCGGCTTCCTGCCCGACGTGGCGGGCTACACGTTCCTCTCCACCGAGGCATCGCCCGACATCATTGTCGTGCAGCCCGACGGAAGGCTCGGCACGATCGGTGACGCCTGGGGCCAGAAGCAGCTCGCAGAGGTCTGGTTCGACCCGCGGGAGCACGTGCCGGAGTGCGAGCCGACGGATGCGCGTCGCGGCCTGCTCGGCTGCTGTCTGCCCGCGATCGACTACGGGTTCTACGATCACGACTCCAGGGCGGGCTGGGAAGAGATCGCCTTCGCCGTCTCCGATGACGAGCACCCGACGAAGCTGGCCCTCTACGTCTACCTGCGGATCGCGAAGCCCGAGGGAGCCGTCGAGCGATGTTACTATCGCAGCCGCGCCGGGGCGAACGAGGCCATCGGGGCCGACGAGTTCTTCACCCGCCTGCTCGCCTTCCGCGAGCAGTGGGACGGCGCGTTCCGCGATGCCATGCACATCCTCGCGCCCGAGCCACGGCTCGTCTACGCCAGCACGGCCTCGCTCGCCCGCGCCATCATCACCTACGACGGCGACAAGCCCCGCTACGGCGTCGGCCACTACGGCAAGCCGCAGCACGGCACCTTCCCGCCGACCACGCTCAGCATGGTGAATGCCTGCATCGAGTGGAACCTGATGGGCCGCGCACGCCGCTACCTCGACTGGTACCTCGACAAGGCCGTCAAGCCCGACGGCACGTTCGACTACTACGGCCCGGCCGTCTCCGAATATGGCCAGATGCTCGAGGCCGTCGCCCGCTTCGCGCGCCGAAGCGCCGACGCCGACTGGCTGCGCCGGCGGATGCCGAAGGTCGAGGCCATCGCGGGCCACCTGCTCGCGCTGCGGCGCGAGGGCATCGCGAAACACCCCGAGGGCGACGCCCGCCACGGCCTGCTCTTCGGCGCGCCCGAGGCCGATACCCGCAAGGAGGTGGACTTCCACTACTCGGGCAACGCCTGGGCCTGGCGCGGCTGGACGGAGATCGGTCGCGCCCTCATCGCCCTGGGCGACGAGCCGATGCAGCGGCGCGGCAAGGAGCTGCTCGCCGAGGCCGAGGCCCTCCGCAAGGACATCGATGCGAGCATCGCGAAGAGCATCATTCAGACGGCCAAGCCGCCCTTCATCCCGCCCGTCGCAGGCTTTGACAAGCCCTTCGAGCGGATGACCCAGGACCGCTTCGCGAGCTACACGAACTACCGCTACTGGATCGAGATGCTCTCGGCCGGCGGCCTGCGGCCCGCGTGGGCCGACGCCATCATCGACTACCGGCGGACCCACGGCGGCGAGATGCTCGGCACCACTCGCTTCAGCGGGCACCTCGACGACTGGCCCTACGCGGGCTACGCCTGGGGCCTGCTGTTGCGCGACCGCGTCGAGCACTTCCTCCTCGGCCTCTACGGCGACCTGGCGCTCCACCGCATGCACGGGACCTTCACCGCCTACGAGCAGACGGCGATCCGCGGCCTCGCCCATCGCCCCTACGTCGCCGACTACTGCGTGCCGGCCCAACTCGTCGTGCCGCTGATGGTTCGGTGGATGCTCGTCTTCGAGGAGCCCGATGCCGAGGTGCTCTGGCTGTGCAAGGCCACGCCGCGGCGCTGGCTCTCACCGGGCCGGCACAGCGGGATGGCGGTCAGCCGGGCAACGACCCGCTGGGGCCTCGTCGGCTTCTCGGTCCAGCCGACGGACGACGCGGTCGAGGCGACCATCGAGCTGCCTCGGCACGGCTTCCCTGCCGAGCTGCGCCTCCGCCTGCGCCTGCCCGATGGCCGCCGCATCGGCCGCGTGACCGTGAACGGCCGGCCCCACGACGACGTCGATCCCGCCGCCGAGCTCATCCGCATCCGCCGCCCGCAGGCCCCCACCCTCGCGATCCGCGTCATCACCACCAACTGACAGGCTGCCACCGCCCGCCGGCCCTCATCCTCCCGATCCGCGTCATCGCCACGAACTGGCAGGCTGCCAGGCCAGCCCCGCCAGGGGCGACAGAATGTAGCCCAGGGCGTAAGCCCTGGGAACCGGGCCTCCACCACAGGAGAGCCCCTTCAGGGGCGTAAGACGCCGCGCTCCAGCCATCGCCAGCGCGTGATCGGGCGACGGCCTCTGCCGCCCCTGACGGGGCTGGATGGATGGGGCGCGCCTCCCCCAGGGCTCACGCCCTGGGCTACATTCCACCGCCCGCTGGGAAGCGGGCTGGCGTGCGACGACGCCGAGGCAGACAGGGGTGGACGCGGTGGCCCAGCGGGAGCCTTGCCCTCCCACCGCGTCTCCTGCGATAGGGTGGGAACAGGTGGGCGTCAGAGCTTGGCCGCGGGGTCGGCGCGACGGCGCTCGAGCTCGGCCTGGTTGTAGTCGGCGACGGCCTTGAGTCGGTCGGCCTCGTCGCCGGTGGCGAGGGTGGCCGCCTTCTGTGCGGCGCGGGCCGCGGTCGCGACGTGCCCCATCTCGTAGTGGACGCGGGCGAGGCCTTCGAGGGCCTTGGCGCTCTTCCTGCCCGAGTCGGCATAGGCCTTGCGGGCCAGCTCGAGGGCCTTGTCGAGATCGCGCGCCGGCAGGTCGTCGCTGGTGCACAGCTCGAGCGCGGCCTCGAGCGGCTCCATCCCCTCGATGTCGATGGACCCGCCAGGGCCCTCGGCGACGAGCCGCTCGATCACCTTGTCCATCCCCGCCATCGGGTGGCCGTGCCAGGCCACCTTGCCCGTGCGATCGACGACGAAGGCGTGGGGGATGCCGGGCACGCCTTTCATATAGGCGTCGTGGGTCCGGCCCGTGTCGGAGCCGACGTGGTACTTCATGGGCAGCGCCTTGAGGAACTGCTGGACCGTGGCCTTGTCCTCGCGCGTGATGCCGCACAGGACGACCTGCTTGTCGCCGTACTTGTCGTGGAGCTTGTTGAGGTGTGGGATAGTCGTGCGGCAGGGTCCGCACCAGGTGGCCCAGAACTCGACGACGAGCACCTTGCCGCGCACGGTCCGCGCGGTGACCGGCTTGTTGACCACCCACGTCTTGACGCTCAGTGGCGGCGCCTTGTCGCCCGCATCGAGCGCCCAGGCCGACGGGCCGGCCAGCGCGGCGGCTGCTGCGGCCAGCCAGCACCCTTGACGAATGCTCATCACTCTCCTCCCTCCGGGAGCCATTGACAGAAGGGGCACGGCCATCCGCCCGTGCCCGTGACCTGAGCTTACCAGCATCCGCGCCGCCTTTCAAGCGCGTGCGCGCCTCGCCCCTGCCCTCTTTCCGCCATTCCCGCAACTGGATCTCCAGATCGGTGTCAGGCACTGATTAGTGGGCTCGTCGCTGCCGCGCTTGACCGGCCCGCCGCGACATGCTATGGATAGCGACGATGGCGCCGCCGACGGCGCACGACAGGTCTTGGCCTTTGCAGGGGAACACGATCGTGGCGCAGATCAAGACGCTGGTGTACGCGGGCGGGAAGATCCACGACTGGAAGGGCTGCGGCGACAAGCTCCAGGAGGCGCTCGCCGCCGACGGCCGCTTCGACGTCGCGCGGGTGGACGACGATCTCGACTGCCTGCTGGCGCTCGATCCCTACGACGTCATCGTCTTCTACCACACGGTCACCGAGATCGCCGACGCGCAGCTCCTCGGCCTGCTGAAGTTCGTCGAGAGCGGCAAGGGCTACGTCGGCATCCACTCGGCGGCCGACAGCTTCCGCGACTGCCCGACCTACCGCGCCTTCGTCGGCGGGCACTTCCGCACCCACCCGAAGTACCGCCAGTACCAGGTCAGCGTCACCGAGGTCGCGCACCCCATCACCGAGGGGATGGACGAGTTCTGGGTCACCGACGAGCAGTACATCACGAGCTACGACCCGCGGAACACCGTCCTGGCCACGGCGCTGTGGAAGGGCACGGCGATGCCGGTGCTGTGGGTGAAGGCGTGGGGCCAGGGCCGCCTCTTCTACAACGCCCTCGGCCACAACCCCGACTCCTGCGCGGACCCGACCTTCCAGACCCTGCTCGTCCGCGGCACCGTGTGGGCCGCCACGCCGCCGGCCGAGGAGGCGACGACCTGACCCACGCGGGCGCCGCGGCAGGGCGAGCGGGCGTACTTCTGCGACTTCCTTCCCACCCTCGCCGACCTAGCCGGCGCAAGACTCCCCGCCGACCGGCTCAAGACGGGGTAGCGGCGGCTGTCATCCAGCGAATCCTGTTGCGAACTGCCCCGCGCAGCCGGTAGAATACCTGGCGTAGCGTGGCGGCTGCCCGCGCGGCCCTGTTGGAGAGGAGTCGATGGCGAGCACGAAGGAAGAGGTCATCGGCATGATTCGGGCGCTCCCCGACGATGCGACCCTTGACGATATCATGGCCGAGCTCTACTTCAGGGCCAAGGTCGATGCCGGCCTGAAGGAGCTCGACGAGGGCAAGGGCATCCCCCACGAGGACGTCGAGAAGCGACTGGCCAAATGGCTCGACAGATAAGGTGGTCGCCCAAGGCCGCTGCCGACCTCGAAGCCATCTGCGACTACATCGGGAGGGACTCGCCCCACTACGCGGCCCTCTTCGCCCGTCAGATCGTCTCCGCCGTTCGGTCGTTGGCTACCTTCCCCGAGATGGGCCGCCTCGTGCCCGAGTACGGGAACGACGCGATCCGCGAGGTCATTCACCGCGGCTACCGCATCGTCTACCGACTGGGTCCCGAGGCCGTCGAGATCGCGGCCATCTGTCACGGCGCCAAGCCTCTGGGTTCCTTGGCGCGCGAGCAGGAGGCGTGACTCAGACGACGGTTGCGGACGACCCGTAGCGCCTGCCCTCCCTTGGCTTCCGTGCAAGCCCCAGAGACACGTGGCCGCGGCCAGCATGCTACGTTCGCCACGGGCGGCTCAGCGGGCGTCGTGCTCCGGCAGGCCTAGGCCGGAGACGGCGGTGAGGAAGCGCAGGAGGGCGTCCTTCTCCTTCTTGAAGATGCCGGTCTGGTAGCCCTGGGATTGGTAGTGCGCGAGGAGGCCCGCGTAGACCTCGGTGAGGTAGCCGTGGGTCCAGGTGTGGACGCCGAGGGCGACCTGGGGCTGGCGGAAGGCGAGGACGCTCCACTGCCAGGTGCCCTTGCGGTTGTCGCGGGTGTCGACGTCGTCATCGGCCGCCTCGATGCCGGCGGGCATGCGGTCGAGCTCGACGACGACGCCGAACCCGAAGCCGCGCCACCACGAGCGCTTGAAGCACTCGGCCACCTTGGCACGCACCGCGGCCGAGACCCCCCATACGTCGCGGGCCCCTCCGCCGGCCGCCAGCACAGGACGCCGCGATGGATGTTCAGCGTCTTGTGCTCCCACACGCGCCAGTCGCCCGAGCTGCGCGCGGGGTCGTGGCGGAGCTTCGTCTCGAGAATGGCGTTCAACAACATATTGACCTCTGCATAAGTAATGCAAGACTCCGGTGCCGCGAGGCCTCGCCGGCCAGGCGCGCGCACGCGGCTGGAAACGGCCAGCGTGGACTGCGAATCCCGGAGCGCGTAGGCTCACTGACGGCGCAGCCGTTTCGCGAGGTGACGGTTTCGCTGGGCCCTGCCGCGGCTGGTGACAGGGGGGCTGTCACATGCTCCTGTGCCCGTCCGGGCCGCGGCTCCGCTCGCCCGTGGCTCCCGTCGCCTTGTGCGAAGCGCATGCGGGCTGTCGGCCGCAAGGGGTGCGGCGCGGCAAGCGGCGAAGACGCCGCCCTCGC
>CBFDBL010000197.1:0-9308 GCA_965603035.1 uncultured bacterium | reverse complement strand
TCAGCGTCTTCTTCGTCAACAACGCCGTCTACGGCATGACCGGCGGCCAGATGGCCCCGACCACCCTGCTCGGCCAGCGCACCAAGACCACGCCCACGGGCCGCGACGCCGCTGTCCACGGCTACCCCATGCGCGTCTGCGAGCTGCTCGCCACCCTCGACGGGCCCCTGTACCTCGAGCGCGTGGCCATCTCCACACCCCAGCGCATCCGCCACGCCAAGCGCGCCATCCGCAAGAGCTTCCTCACCCAGATCGAGCACAAAGGCTACTCTCTCGTCGAGCTCCTGTGCGCCTGCCCCACCTACTGGCGCATGACGCCCGTCGAAGCCGTCCGGCACATCGAGGAGAGCATGGTCCAGGTCTTCCCGCTCGGCGTCTACCGCGACTGGGAGAAGCGCCGTGACTGAGAAGCTCATCGTCGCTGGCTTCGGCGGCCAGGGCATCCTGTTCCTCGGCAAGCTGCTCGCACAGAGCGCCATGACCCAGGGCAGCCACGTCACCTTCTTCCCAGCCTACGGGCCCGAGGTTCGTGGCGGCCGCGCCAACTGCCACGTCATCATCTCCTCCGACGAGATCTTCTCCCCCAGGATCCAGCAGGCCGACGCCGTGCTGGCCATGAACCAGATGTCGTGGGACTACTTCCGCGGCCAGACGCGCCCCGACGGCCTCGCCGTGGTCAACACCTCGATGGTGGAGGCCGAAGCGGCCCCGCGCCCCGCTCGCGTCGTCGGCGTGCCAGCCACCGCCGTGGCCGACGAACTGGGCGACGTCCGCGTGACCAACATGGTCATGCTCGGCGCCTACAACTGCGTCCGAAGGCTCCTCCCCATGGGCCTCCTGCTCGAGAACCTCCGTCGCATGCTCCCCGGCGCCAGAGCGTCGCTGTTCGACGTGAACCGCGCGGCACTGGACAGGGGCACCGCCGCCGCCGAGGCGCAGCTCGGGCAGGCAGGCTGACCCCAGGACCCCCGCGATGAAGGTCCTCTACCTCGACCACGCCACCGAGCTCGGCGGCGCCGAGCACAGCCTGCTCGGCCTGCTGCGCGCGCTCGACCGCGGCCGAGTCGCGCCCACGGTCGCCTGCCCGCGCGGGCGCCTGGCCGACCGCGTGCGGCGCCTGGGCGTGCCGATCGTGGAGCTCGTGCTCGAGAAGCTCAAGGGCCGCAATCCCCTTGCCAGCCTCGCGCGCCTGCGGCGGGGGGCACACCTCGTTCGCGGGCTGCTGGCCCAGAGCCACTTCGACGTGCTCCACGCCAACACCCTCCGTGCCGCGGTCTACGCGAGCCGCGCCGCCAGGGCCGTCGCCGTCCCCTTCCTCTGGCACCTGCGCGACTACGACGTCCCCGCGGTCGTCCGCGCCGCGCTCATGCGGAGCTGCCACCTCGCCGTCGCCACCTCGCAGTTCCTCGCCGACAGGCACGGCCACAGCAGCAAGATCCGCATCGTGCCCAACGGCATCGACCCGGCCGACGTGCCCCCCGAGCCGGCCGCCGCGGAGTTCCGCCGCGAGTTCGACATCCCGCTCGACGCGCCCGTCGTCGGCTGCCTCGGGCGGATACGGCCCTGGAAGGGCCAGACCTGGTTCATCCAGGCCGCAGCCCGGCTCGCACCCGACGCGCCAGGCGCCGTGTTCCTGGTCGTCGGCGACACCCTGTTCCCCGACCCGGGCCGCGACTACGTGGCCGAGCTGCGCGAGGAGGCGGAGCGGCTCGGCATCGCCGAGAGGGTGGTCTTCACGGGGCAGCGCGACGACCCGCTCGCGGCGCTGAGCGCGATGGACGTGGTGGTGAACTGCTCGGAGAACGAGCCCTTCGGCCGGGTGCTCATCGAGGCGATGGCGTGCCGGCGGCCCGTCGTGGCCTTCCGCTCGGGCGCGGTGCCCGAGATCGTGGACGACGGGAACACCGGGCTGCTCGTCCCGTTCGGCGACGCGGGGGCCATGGCTCAGGCCGTGGGCGATCTCCTGCGCAACCCGACCCGCGCCGAGGCCTACGGCGAGGCCGGCCGCCAGCGCGTGGCGGCCTACTTCAGCCTCGCCTCGGCCACCGCACGGATCACGGCCCTCTACGACGAGCTGGTCGGCGGCGCCCTGTAGCCGCAGCCGGCTCACCTGTCCGGCGGAGATCCATGGGGAAGCGGAAGCCGATGCCTGAACCGGCCGCGGCACGCTGGGAGCGCCATGCGGCGGTCGGCCTGACCCTCGTCACGGCCCTGGCGTTGTGCTGGGTGCTCTACGCTCGGCCCCCGCTCGGCGTGGCTGGGCAGCACGCCTATGGCTATCACCCCGTGCCACAGCGCCGCGGCTTCCTGATGCTCGTGCTGGCGTCGGCGCCGCTCGCCGCGGCCGCCGCCTGGGTGCTGCTGCGCCGCGGCACGCCGACCCGCCGCGGCGAGCGAGCGCTCGTCGCGCTCGCCACCCTGGGCAGCGTCGTGCTCCACGTCACCGCGGCGACCGCGCCGAAGGTCTACCCCGGGATCGAGCTGGCCTGGCCGTTCCTGTGGACCAACACCGAGGGCTCGTATGCGCAGATCGCCGGCCGAGCGGGCAGGCTCGACCGCTTCGTCTCCAACTACGTCCACGTCCTCGACGTCAGCCCCGACCGGCGCTCCCCCCACTGGGTGCACATCCACCACGGCCAGGTGCACCCGCCCGGCCTCGTCCTGGCCTTCGCCTGCGCCGATCGCTTCTACTCGGCGTTCCCCGCCGCGGACAGGGTGCTCTCGCGCGCCGTCGCGGCAGGGTTCCCCTGGGCGGCCGAGCTCGTGGCCTCGGCCAACGTGTCCATCGAGCACCCGCTCGCCGTGTCGATGACCGCGACGTTCGTGGCCATCATGGCGGCAGCGGCGGCACCGCTCGCCTGCTACCTGGCGCTGCGCGGCCTGTGGCCTCGGCACACGGTGCTGGTGGCCGTGCTGCTCGCGGCGCTCGTGCCGGGGACCTATCTGTTCAGCCCATCGGTCGATCAGGCCTACCCGGCGCTGGCGTTCGTGCTGCTGGGCCTGGCGGCGCGCGCGGCAACGACGCGCCGGTGGGCGTGGGGCGCGGGGCTGGGCGTCGCGCTCTACGCCGCGATGTTCGTGCACGTCGGCCTCGCGACGCTGGCCGTGGTGCTGGGGCTCGCCGGCCTGCTGGCCTGGCGGTCGCTCCGCCCGCAGTGGAGCCCTCGGCAGCTTGCGGCGGCCTGCTGGCGGCCCGTTGCCGCTGCGGCCGTCGGGTTCCTGACCCCCGCGTTCGTGCTTCAGCTCTGGCTGGGCTACCCGACCTTCCGCGTGATCCTGGCGTGCCTGCGCAACAACCGGCTGTTCAACGCGGCGATCGGGCGCACCTACTGGCCGTGGGTGGTGGTCACGCCCTTCGAGTTCGCCCTCTCGCTCGGTGCGGGGCTGGGGCTCGTGTGCGCGGCGGGGTGGCTGGCCGAAGCGGCAGGAGCGGCGCGGGAGCGGTCGCTGCGCGGCCGCAGCGTGCTGCTGCTGGCCACGGTCGGCGTCCTGGCCCTGCTGACGGTGGGGGGGGTGAACCGCGGGGAGACGGCGCGGCTGTGGCTCTTCGTCACGCCGCTGCTGGTCGTGGGCGCGGCCGAGTGGCTGTGCAGGGGCGGGCAGCCTCGCCGCCGCCTGCTGGTCGCGCTGTCGTTCTGCCAGTGGCTCCAGCTCGTCCTGTTGCGGGTCATGCTCGACCCGAACTGGACGTCTACCTTCTTCACCAGGACCCTCGCCCAACACTGACCGCTGGGAGCGGGGCGTGTTTTCCGCAGGGCCTTCGTGTACAATGAGGGGCGGAGAGGGGCCCGCAGGAGAGCATCGTGGCTGACGCGCGTCGATACCTGGACCCCAAGGTGCTCGGCAAGCTGGAGCATCTGGACCTCAAGGCGCGGCTCATCGTCGAGGGCTTCATCTCCGGCCTCCACAAGAGCCCGTTCCACGGCTTCAGCGTCGAGTTTGCCCAGCACCGCGAGTATGCGCCAGGCGACGACGTGCGCCGCATCGACTGGAAGGTGTTCGCACGCAGCGACCGCCACTACATCAAGGAGTACGAGGAGGAGACGAACCTCGTGTGCTACGTGCTGCTCGACATCAGCGAGTCGATGCGCTACGCGTCGGGCGAGCTCTCGAAGCTCGACTACGGCTGCTACATCGCGGCCTCGCTCTTCTACCTGATGCTGCGGCAGCGCGACTCGGTGGGCCTCGTGCTCTTCGACGACCACGTGCGCCGGATCATCCGCGACTCCAGCAACCCTGGCCACCGCCTCCAGCTCACCCACGCTCTCGAGGACATCCAGCCCGAAGGCAGGACCGACTTCGGACAGGTGCTCGACCACATGACGGGGCAGGTGCGCCGGCGCGGCATGATCGTCCTGATCTCCGACCTCTTCGGCGACCCAGGCCGCCTGCTCGCCGGCCTCAAGCACCTGCGCCACCGCCGCCACGAGGTCATCGTCCTCCATCTCCTCGACGACGACGAGCTCGAGTTCCCCTTCCAGCAGCTCACCCTCTTCAAGGGCATGGAGGGCTACCCGCAGCTCTTCACCGAGCCGCGCGCCCTGCGCGACGCCTACCTCGAGGAGCTCAACCGCTTCTGCGACCGCATCCGCCACGAGTGCCTCGACCACCGCATCGACTACCAGCGGCTCAACACCTCGGACCCGCTGGACGTGGCCCTCTCGAGCTACCTGGCGACCCGCATGGCGACGGCCATGCGCTAGCCGCCGCGCGCCGACAGGGATGCCCATGCCTCTACCGTTCGCACACCCCTTCGGGCTCCTCGCGCTGGGCCTGGCGGGCGCGCCCGTCATCATCCACCTGCTGAACCGGCGGCGCTTCAAGATCGTCGAGTGGGCGGCCATGGAGTACCTGCTCGCGTCGCAGCGGAAGAACTACCGCCGCGTCCAGATCGAGCAGCTCATCCTGCTGGCGCTGCGCACGCTCCTGGTGGTCCTGCTCGTCCTGCTGGTCTGCCGGCCCACGGTCCGGAGCGCGCTCGCGAGCCTTGCCGAGCGCGAGCGGCTCGTCGCCGTGGTGTTCGACTCCTCGATGTCGATGGGCTACCGCGACGGCTCGACCTCGTCGTACGACCGCGGCATCGCGTTCTGCGAGCAGTTGGTGGCGGCGCTCCGCCAGGGCGATAGCTGGGCCCTCGTGGCGGCGGAGGGCCCCGGCCGCGCGGTGACCGGCGAGCCGAGCGTCGAGCTCGAGGCGGCGCGAGCCGCCGTGGCGCGCGACCGTCTGCCGCTGTCGGACAGCGACTCGAGCCTGCCGGCGGCGCTCGCCGCCCTCGAGGAGGCGCTGGAGAGCGCGCGCGGCCATGGCAAGCAGATCTACGTCGTCACCGACATGCAGCGGGCGAGCTGGCTGCCAGAGACGGGAGCCGTGGCGACCGAGGACGTGGAGCGGCTCAAGCGGCTGAGCCGAGCGGCAGCCGTGACGCTCGTGGACGTGGGGCCGGAGGAGCCGTCGAACCTGGCCGTGACCCGCCTCGCGCTCGCGACGCCCTTCGCGGTGGCCGGCGGCGAGACGGCGCTGCGCGCCCACGTGGGCAACTACGGGCCGGCCGACGCCACGGGCGTGCGGCTCGAGTTCTTCGTGGACGGCTTCCGCCACCAGACGGGGGCGCCGCGCGACATCGCATCGGGCGAGTCGGCGCAGTGGGAGTTCCGCCACGCGTTCCGCCAGGCCGGCGCCCACGCCGTGACGGTCGCGCTGCCGGCCGACAGCCTGGCGAAGGACGACCGGCGGTTCGTGGCGGTGGACGTGCGCGAGACCCTGCGCGTGCTGTGCGTGGACGGCGAGCCGGGCGGCGAGGCCTTCGCCGGCGAGGTCGACTACCTGCGGGCCATGCTGCGGCCGGCCAGGCGCGAGGGGGAGGAGGAGGTGTCGCCCTTCACGCCCGAGGTGGTCGAGCTCGACGCGCTCAGCTCGGCGGAGCTGCCGCGCTACGACGCCGTGGTGCTGGCGAACGTCGGGCGGCTGGACGAGCCCGCGGCCGCCGCGCTCGGGGAGTACGTGCGCGCGGGCGGCGCCCTGCTCGTCTTCCTCGGCGACCAGGTGGACCGCGCGTTCTACAACCAGCGGCTCCACCGCGGCGGCGAGGGCATCCTGCCGTGCTCGCTGGGCACTGCGAGCGGCGAGGTGGACGACCGGAGCAAGGCCGTCCACATCGAGGAGAAGGTGGGGGACCACGCGTTCGTGCGGCTGTTCCGCGATCAGAAGACGATCAAGCTGTCGTCGCCGTTCTTCGCCAGGCGCTTCCGCCTCGAGGGTGCCGAGGGGCGCGAGGGGGTGCGGGTGGTCTGTCGGTTCGACGGCGGGGCGCCCGCGCTGGTCGAGGGTCGGGCCGGGAAGGGGCGGGTGGTGGTCTTCGCGTCATCGGCGGACGACGAGTGGAACGACATGCCGTCGTGGCCGATGTACCAGACGCTGCTGCACGAGGTGATGACGCAGGTGGCCCGCGACCCAGGCGCGAGCCGGAACCTGACGGTGGGCGAGCCGCTCGTCCGCCACCTGTCGCCGCGCCTGGCCGGCGCCGCGGTCCGGCTGCTGCGGCCAGGCGAGAGCCAGCCGCTCACCGTGAAGCCCACGGCCAGCGCCGGGCTGGTCGCCGTGACCTACGACCGCGCGGACCGCGCGGGACTCTATGAGCTGACCGTCGATGCCGACGACGTGGTCCCAGGCCCGGACCCGCTCGAGCGCCGGCGGGACTTCTTTGCCGTCAACGTCCGCCCCCGCGAGAGCGACCTGCGGCGGGTGAGCGAGGCGGAGCTGCGGCGCGTGTTCCCCGGCTTCGAGTTCCGCTACCAGCGGGGCGGGGTGGGCCGGGGGAGCGCGGTGCTCAAGGCAGCGGAGGCGGGCGAGTTGTGGCGCGCGCTCGCCTACGCGCTGCTCGCGATGGCGTTGGTGGAATCGGTGCTCGCCCACCTGTTCAGCCGCTGAGGTGGCCACCTACCCGTGCATGGGACGGCAGGGCTGCTCCGCGAGGCGGGGCTGGCTCAGGAGATGTCGTATCCGTGGACCCTGAGGATGCGCTCGACGGTGGCGATCTCGGGGTTGGAGAAGCCGACGAAGACGCCCTGGCGGATGAGGTCCTTGAGCTTGCCGCGGTCGTAGGTGCCCTCGAGGGCCTGGTGGATGACGCGGAACGCGCGGACGACCTTGTCGCGGCGCTCGTCGCTGAGGCCGCTCTTCGCGAGGGCACCGTCCATGGCCTGTTGGACGTCGGAGGCGGTCGTGCGGCGGTCGGGCCCCTCGTACGGGGGGGCCGCGGTCTCGGGGGGGCGCTCGCGGGTGTGGGCGAGGCGGATGATCTTGGTCAGGGCTTCGGCGAGCGCCTTCTCGCCTTTCGAGATGAGGAGGATCTGCTTCCTGCCCTCGGTCACGACATAGGCGCGGGCCGCCATCACGGCGTTCTCGATCTGGACGGGGTCGAGAGCGTGAGCGCGGGCGTGCTCGCGGATGGTGCGGTCGTAGGCCCTGCGGTCGACGATGAAGCGGCGATCGCCCTCGAAGAAGCGTCCGACGTGGCCGCGCTTGGCCTGGAACTCCTCGTCCCTGAACACGGGCACCTGGCGGCGGCCGACGGTGTGTGAGAGTTGGAGGGCGAGCTTCATGGCGGCGGGCGTGAGGGCGGCGAATGCCTGGCGGCGCGCTGAGCGCTCGGCTTGGGCGCCGCCCTGCCTGCGGGCGCGGGCGATGCTGTGGAGGGTCTCGTAGACCTTCGACTTGTCCTCGAAGGGCAGGGCGCTCTGCTGGATCGTCTCCTTGAAGGCCTGGGTGCTCTCGGCCGAGAGGGGCCTGAGCTGGGCAGTCTCGTGCTCGCGCTGTGCGGAGGCCTGGCCGCTGTCGACGGAGAGCATGTCGACGGGCAGCGGCGCGGGGCCAGCGGCCCGGCGGGCGCGCTCGAGCCTTGAGAGGATGCGCTCGACGGAGCGACGGGGCGCGATCGAGACGACGACGTTGCAGCTCGTCGTGCTGGCGACCTCGGCGGTGGCCTCGTGGTCGAGCGGGTCCACGATGGCGACGCAGACCTGATTGGCGACCCGCATCATGGGGACGAGCCCGTGGTCGGAGAGGAAGTCGGTGGGGAAGAGGGCGAGCAGCTCGGGCTCGACCATGTCGGGGGTGAGGTCGATGTAGGGCACGTCGAGGTGGCGGGCGAGTGCCCAGTTGATCTGGTCCTCGGTCAGGATGCCTTCGTCGATGAGCAGCTCGCCGAGTCGCTTGCCGCTGCCCTTCTGTCGGTCGAGGGTGGCGCGCAGTTGCTCGTCGGTGATCAGGAGGGCGTCGATGAGGATCTCGCCGAGCCGCTGGCGTGGGACGGGGTGGGCCGCCATCCTGGCGAAGTCGTCGGCGACGGGCTCGGCGGCGAGCGCCATGCGGCGCTCCTCGGGCGCGAAGATGGTGTCGAGTGCGGCGAGGATGGCCTGGCCCGAGGCGATGGCGCACTCGACGTCGCAGCCGGTGCTGTCGCTGACCTCCAGGACGGCGTCGCTGTCGGTCGGGTCGGCCATGGCCAGGGTGAGGGTGTCGCCGATGCGCACGAGGGGGATGACGCGGTGCTGGTAGAGGAGGCCGGGGCGCAGGGTGCGGATGAAGTCGCCGTCGAGCGTCTCGTGGCGCACGTCCACGTAGGAGAGCCCGAAGTGCTGGGCGAGGGCCCAGTTGATCTGGTCCTGGGTGAGGATGCCTTCGGCGACGACCGTCTCGCCGAGCCTCACCCCGCGCTCACTGGCCAGCACGAGCGCTCTGCCCACCTGCTCCTCCGTGAGCAGGTCGGCCGCAACGAGGACCTCGCCGAGCCGCGGCCGTCTGCCACCGTCCCTGGCCATGTTCGCCCCCCTGACTCCCTGCCCCTCCCGAGCGACTACCCGCCCTGCTGGGCGATCGTCGCCTCGATGAACCGGACGGCGTCGCCCACGGTCTCGATGGCGAGCGCCTCGTCCTGGTCCATCTCGATGTCGAACTCCTCCTCGAAGGCGGCCACGAGCTCGATGCTCTGGATGGACTCGGCGCCGAGATCGCGCACGAAGTGCGCCGCGTCGGTCACCTCGGCGAGGTCGACCTTCAACATGCGGGCCGTGACCTGCTTGACTCGTTCCGCGGTGGTCATGGACACCTCCTTCCCTCCATAGGGTGCCAGATTGTGGTCACTGGGTCAAGCCGCGCTCGCGCGCGAGGACTCTGCGGGAGCGGCGGACGAGCTCGGTGCGCTCGTCCTTCGTCAGTGCCATGGCGGCCCGCAGCAGGGCGACGTCGGCCTCGGTGAGCTCGCGCCTGCGGCGGCCCATGGCCGTCCGGGCCGTCTCGACGGTCTTGAG
>CBFDBL010000196.1:0-9333 GCA_965603035.1 uncultured bacterium | reverse complement strand
TCAGGCGCCCCCCCATTTCGAGTCCGATCTGTCCCACTTAGCCAGAAACATTTCATTTGCATTGCCTGTACAGAGGTCAATAGGTGATGTACCAACTCCTGAGGGACCGGCGAAGCTCCTTGCGCAGTGCGATGATGTCGGGCCGAGCATGGCTTGTGTGCGCCGCGCGCGGGGGCTACAATGGCGGAGCGGTCGAGCCGTCGGGCTGAGGAGGAGGGTTTCCTGGGCAGGAGGGAGCGGTGGGGCAGGAAGGAGAGCGGCCCCTCATCTGGGGCGGCTACGGGCACGGCAATGCCGGGGACTGGCTGCTGCTCGCGGCGGCGCTGCACGATTGTCGGCAGGCCGACGGACGGGCCGCGGCGGTGCTGAGCCCCGACCCTGCGATGGTGGAGCGGCTCTTCCCCGAGGCGCGGGCGGTTCGATACCGGCTGCGCCGGCCCCGGGGGCTGCGCGGAAGGGTCCGCGCGGCGTCGCGACGGGTGGGGCGGGCGCTGCGCCCCGGCCGCTGGAGCTTCAGGTACCGCCTCGACGAGCAGATGCGGGGCGTGGCAGGCGCCGGCCCGGCGGAGTGGGTCGAGGCGCTTGGGCGGGCAGACCGCCTGTACCTCGCGGGCGGCGGGTATCTGACGGAGCTGTTCGATCTCGAGCGCTTCGTGATACCTCTGCTGGCGGCGCAGCGGCGGGGCCTGGCGGTGGCGACGGCGCCGCTCGGGATCGGGCCGTTCCGCACGCGCGCGGGCGAGGCCCTGGTGGCCGAGGCCCTGCGCGGCGCGCGGGTCGTGGTGCGCGATGGCGATTCCGCCGCCTTCTGCCGCCGGCACGGCATTCCCGCCACTGTCCGCCCCGACGACGGCTTCCGCGTCCGGGAGCTCTACCCGGCGCTGGCGAGGGCGCGCGCGCGTGCCGACCACGAGCCCGTGAGGGTGGGTGTGTGCGCGTGCCGGCAATACGGCACCGAGGCCCCGAGGCGCGTGCGGGCCTGGTGGGCGGACCTTCTCCGAGGCCTGCGCCGGGAGCGGCCCGCGGCGGCTCTGCGCGGGCTCTGCTTCCACACGGACCCGGCCGCCGACTACGGGTGCACGCGCGAGGCGTTCCAGCGGGCGGGCCTGGAGGCGAGCGACGTGGAGCCGCCGTGCCCTGGCCCCCGGGAGGCGCTCGAGGGCGTGCTCGCGTGCGACGCGGTGGCGACGGCGCGCTTCCACGCGGCCGTGGTCGCCGGCGCCTTCGGGGTCCCGTGTCTTGCCGTGGCATCGGGTGCCTACTCCCGGGCGAAGATGGAGAGCGTGCGTCAGGTCGTCCCCCGGACGACGCGGGTCGTGGACGCCGGGCGCGCTGCCCCTGCGGACGCGGTGGCGGCGCTCGGCGAGCTGCTCGGCTTGTGCCTGCCGTGAGCGGGCACGCCAATGGGGAAGGAAGAAGGCACATGGGGGCGAGGATCGAGGTCTGGCCGGAAGGCTTCTCGGCGGAGGCCGGGCACGTGCAGGCCCAGGCCGCGGTCGAGATCCCGGGGCAGGAGCGCTTCACGCTCTGGTTCCGCGTGCCCGAGGCCCACGCGGAGGCGCTTGCGGAGACCTGCGAGCCGTTCCTGCTGGCCTTGTTCTTCACGGGCATGCGGCGTGGCGAGCCGATCTGCGTCCATGGCCGGGTCGCGCCGTCGCTGCTGCGGAACCTCGGCGATTTGCAGCAGGTCTGGCACGCCTGGTGCCCGGGGCGCTACACGCCGGCGGGCCTGTCGGCCGACGCCGAGGAGGAGCCGCCCTGGGCGGCGGAGCCGCGCGGCGTCCTGACGGGCTTCTCGGGCGGCGTCGACTCCAGCTTCACGGTCTGGCGCCACTGCACGGGGCGAGCGGGGCCTCGCGCTCGTCACATCGACGCCGCCTTGATGGTCCACGGCTTCGACATCCCGGTCGAGCAGGACGAAGGCTTCCGCCGAGCCGCCGCCCGGGCCACGGCGATGCTCGACAGCGTGAGCCTGCCCCTGCTCACCGTGGCGACCAACCTCCGCGCGCTGCACCAGCGGTGGCCCTACTCGTGGGCCGTGTCGCTCGCTGCCTGCTTCATGGTGTTCCAGAAGGCCTACGCGACGGGGCTCATCGCCCAAGAGGGCGCCCCCGACTGGCAGGACCCCGATCCCGCCTCCCCCTACACCGACCCGTTCACGTCCTGCGACGCCCTCGAAGTCGTCTCCGACGGCTGGCTGTTCCAGCGGCTGGACAAGCTCCGCGAGCTGGCCCACTGGCCCGAGGCCCTGGAGCACCTGCGCGTGTGCTACGAGGACGAGCGCTACGACCGCAACTGCGGCCGGTGCGGGAAGTGCATGCGCACGATCCTCGCCTTCCGCACCCTGGGCCTGCCCCCGCCCCCCTGCTTCGACCGCGACGTGACCGTCGGCGACATCCTGCGTCGGCGCCGCCTGTCGCCCGAGAGCGTGTATCTCACAGGGAAGCTCCTGGCGGAGGCCCGGCGGGTGGCGCCCGGCGCCAGGTGGGTGCGTGCCCTGGGCTTCATGCTGTGGCGCAGTCGGCTTCGGCTCGCGCGCAGGGCCGCCTTCCGGGAGCTCCGGGGCCTCGCCTCCGAGGCCTTCGCTCTCCTCCGCCCGAAGCGGCGGAGCGCGCCCCAGCCCCAGGACTCGCGAAAGCCCTGACCGCGCCGCGCTGAGGCCGCCCCCGGGCCTCGGGCGGACCGGCTCGTGCCATTCTGCTCCCGTTGACTCCCGCCGCGCCGGTGTTGCCGATCGGCAACATGCCCTAACCCATTGCGCATGCAGTACTTGCAGAGCAATTGGCCGACCGGCGGCCGGGCGATGTTGACGATCGTCAACATCGGCGGACATGGCGGAGACGCGCGGCGCGCTCGCGGCTGTGCAGGATCCATGCCTAAGCGCTTGCGCCAGCAACGGATACGTCGTCATCACAAATATGCCGCCGGGGCGGTTGCCAGCGGCACGCCGTTTGCAGGGATACCCACCGGAGCTATTGAGAGAGGGAAGCTGGACGTCAGGTTTGAGGAGGGTTCGACGTGGCTCGCACACGGCTCACCGTTCTGCTCGCGCTGGCCTGTCTGGCCTGCGCGCTGCCCGCCCACGGCGCCTTGATCTTCGAGTACGACGCCGGCAACGACCCCGATGGTGGCACCGACAACACCTGGGAGCCGAGCATCAACCACTCGAGCATCCACACCGCCGTGACCCGCGACTGGTCCCTCTCGGGCCAGAGCTACGTGTCGAGCCCGGCCTCGGCCTACCACGGCATCACGGGGTCCTACGACTTCACCGGCTCCGGCTCCGGCGGCACCACGGGCCAGTTCGGCCGCGACCAGTTGCCGCTGGGCGGCACGAAGTCGGACGCCCCGGGCGCCAGCGCCACCTTCGAGTTCTGGATCCGGCCCGACGCCTTGGGCCTCGACGACGTCGGCAACGAGATGCTCTTCGAGTCCGGCGGCACCACGAGCGGCGTCCACCTCGCGCTGCTCGCCGCCGACGGGAGCGTGGACCTGCGGTTCCGCACCCGCAAGGGCAATAGCAACGTGGGCAACTCCACGATCGTCATGAGCCTGGCCGACGACGCCCTGCTGCGCGACTTCATCCAGATCGTCGGCGTCGTCGATCCCGCGTCGTCGAGCGACAAGATGCGGCTCTACGTCAACGGCGGCCCGGCGCTCGGCGGCCTGCTCGACACCATCAACGGCTATGCCGCATGGCAGGACGGGAACAACCCCTCGGGCCTCGGGCGCATCAACGGCGCGCTCGGCGGCTCGGGCGGCGAGTCGTTCGGCGCCTTCGACGGCGAGATCGCCATCCTGCGGATCTACGACGAGGCGCTCAGCGACGCCGAAGTGGCCGAGGCCTTCCTCCGGGTCCACCCCGAGCCGGCCACACTCACCCTCGTCGCCCTCGGCGGCCTCGGCCTCCTCGCCCGCCGCCGACGCACCCGCTGACCCGCGCCTCACCGCCACCCCAAGGCGCCCCGGCCCGCCACACGGGGCGCCTTCCCATGCCGGCGAAATCGGCCGGTACGCCCGCCCTCACACGGTCTCGGGCACGACGAAGGGCTTGCGGTAGGCGTTCTTGACGAGCTTGTTGGCAGCGGCGGCGTGGTCGCCGGTGAAGCGCTCGGCCTTCGGGTCGTAGGTGAGCCAGGGGCCGAGGGTGGGCTTGTCGCGGGCGAGGTCGATCTCGTTGGCGCGCAGGTGCTTGAGCACCTGGTTGAGGGTCTCGACGGCCTCCTCGCCGCCCTTGACGGCCTCGCGCACCTGCCCGACGCCGGCGGCGGTGCCCACGCGGTGGCTGATGTTGGCCATGTGGCACATGACGGCGCAGTGGTGGCCGAGCTCGATGTCGGCCGCGAGGTCGGCGACCTTGCGCGAGCGCACCGCCTTGATGAAGTTGGCGGTGTGGCCGCGGCCGCCGTCGCCGTCGTAGTTCTTGACGGTCTTGCCGTTGTTGTCGTAGGCCTTCCCGCCGCCGCGGGTGACCGTGTAGAAGCCGCCCTAGCACTTCACCAGGTTGGTGAACCGCAGGCCCTTGCCGAAGCGGCGGTAGACCGACGTGGCCTTCCGCGTCTTCGAGAAGGGCAACTGGCGGAACTCGATGACGACCGGCAGGCCGCTGCGGTCCAGGACCGCGAAGTGGGTGTTCGGCGTCTCGCCGTCGTCGTCCCAGCCGTAGCGCCCGCCCACGCTCATCACCCTGGTGGGCACGTCGGACCAGCCGAGCAGGTGCCGCACGTCGTCGGTCAGGTGCGGCATCAGGTTGCCCATGTCGCCGTTGCCGTAGGCCCAGAACCAGTGCCAGTCGTAGTGGAGGCTGCGGCGCAGGAGCGGGCCCTTGGGGCCGGGGCCGCACCACAGATCGTAGTCCACGTGGTCGGGGATGGGGGTCGGTGTGGTCGTCTTGCCGATGGGGCCGCGGCGCTTGTACCACATCGAGTGCACCCACTCGACCTTGCCGAGAGCGCCCTTGCGCAGGTCGGCCGCCGCCGCGATCACGCCAGGGTCGGAGCGCTGCTGGGTCCCGCTCTGGACGATGCGCCCGTACTTGCGCGCCGCCTCGATCGCCTTGCGGCCCTCCCAGATGCAGTGGCTCACAGGCTTCTCCACGTACACGTCCTTGCCCGCCTGGCACGCCAGCACCGTCAGCAGCGTGTGCCAGTGATTCGGGGTCGCCACCACCACCGCATCCACGTCCTTGAGGTCCAGGAGGCGCCGGCCGTCCTGGTGCGCCGTCACCTTGCCGCCGAGCTTCTCGACCGCAGGCGCCAGGTGAGTCTTGTCCACGTCGCTCACCGCGACGACCCGCACGCCGTCGATCTTCGAGAACTCGTGGACGTGCTGCATGCCCTTCCCCCCCAGCCCGATCACGCCCACGCGCACCGTCTCGTTCGCCCCAAGCGTCCACCGACCCGGCAGCAGCAGCGCCGCACCCGCGGCCATCGACCCCCGGAGGAACTCCCGGCGCCCGATCCTCGACCTGCTCATCGACTCGCTCCTTGCTCCATCAGGGCCTCGCGGGGAAACACCCGCCCCCAGCGGCTGCAACGCCGCGATCATACCAGCTTCGCCGCCGGATTCCCAACGCGCGCGGCGGCCTGAGGCATGCGGCGGCCGGCCTCACACAGACGGATGAGGTGGAAGCGGCTCGCTCACAGCCGCCACGGGCTGCGCAGGGCGCGGTTCATCATGCGCTGGGCCTCGGCGTCGTCGGGGATGGTCTCGGTCGTCGGGTCCCAGCGGATCTTGCGGCCGAGGCGGATCGCGATGTCGCTGAGGTGGGAGATAATGTCGCTCTGGACCGCGTCGTCGATGTTGCTGACGGCGTCGGTGCGGGTCTTGATGCCGTCGAGGAAGCTCTGGCCGTGGTTGTGGCTGAGCTGGAGACGTCGGTCGTTGGGGCCGAGGGCGTGGGTCCTGAGCGACGCGGGCTCGGTGCGCAGGCCGCCGCGCCTGACGGCGACGACGCCCTCGGTGCCGGTGAACGTCGTGAGGTCGCCGCCGGGCTTCAGGGTGAACGTCATGCCGTTGGCGTATCGGCCGCGAAGGTTCCAGCGGGTCACGGTGTCGAAGAGGCCGTCGGGCGCGATGTAGCCCGTGCCTTCGAGCTCGACGGGCACCTGGAGCTCGCGGGGCCAGCCCCACAGCGCGATATCGAGCGGGTGGGCGCCCCAGCCGCCGAGGAAGCCGATGGCGTTGTCGTAGACGAACCACGAGCCTGCGCTCGTGCAGCGGTCGCGGGTGTACGGGCTGGTGGGCGCCGGGCCGAGCCACAGGTCGTAGTCGAAGCCGTCGGGCACTGGGATGGGGGCCATCGAGCCGCCCGTCCGGCCGTCGGGCGCGACGACGTCGATGGCCTGGACCTCGCCGATATAGCCGTTGTGCACCAGCTCGCAGGCGTGGCGCAGATGGCCGCTCGACCGCTGCTGCGTGCCGTACTGGAACACGCGGCCGTAGCGGCGGATGACCTCGCGGCAGGCCAGGTTCCAGGCGATGCACAGGCCCAGAGGCTTCTCGACGTAGCTATCCTTGCCCGCGCGCGCCGCGTGCATGGCGACAGGCACGTGCCAGTGGTCCGGCGTCGCCACGACCACGCCGTCGATATCGTCGCGGGCCAGCAGCTCGCGGTAGTCGTTGCAGGCAGCCGCGCCCTTCGTCCCGTAGCGCTTATCGATGCGCGCCGCCGCACGCTCGCGCCGATCCCTGAACGGGTCCGCGACAGCCAGGCAGCGGCAGTCGCGCAGGCCCAGGAACCCGTTGAGCAAGCCGCTGCCGCGCCCGCCCACGCCGATATGGCCCAGGGCGATACGGTCGCTGGGCGCTGGTGCCGCGCCCACCGCGCCCGACGTGATGACGGCTGGTGCCGCCAGGCCCGCCGCGGTTCGCTTCAGGAAGCTGCGTCGTGTCAGCCCTCGCCTGGTCATGGCGATCTCCATTCCCGCATCTCCCCCACAAGCTCCACTCACCTGACCGCCCAGTATGGCCAACTCCGACGCAGATTGCAACCGCCACCGCGCCTCGCCTCTCGCGCGGCCGCCTCGGCAGGCGACAGCCTTCGCGATCCTCACGACCCCCACGCCCCCCGTCTCCCTTCCCGCCCCCGCACCCCGGCCCAGCGTAGCCAGCACCCAGCCCCCCCGCGCGTCCTCCCCGCGCAGCTCGTCCGCGCGCCACCCTCGCGCACAGCCGCGGCCCACCGCCACATCATCTCACGCGCGGGGCCTCGTGCCAAAGCCCCGGCCCCCCACCCGCGAGTCCGGCCGCCACGAAGATCCCACACTTGGCCAAGTGTGGGATCTTCCTCACTCTCTCCGCGCACAGCACACGCCGCTCCTCGCCGAGGGTCCAGAACCACACCGCCCGCCGCTCTGCGGCCACACATCGCGACCACACTCATCCCAGGACCCGCGCCTCGTGACCGGACTCGCCGCCGTCACCATGATCCCACACTTGGCCAAGTGTGGGATCTTCCTCGCTCTCTCCCCGCACAGCACACGCCGTTCCCCCCCGAGGGTCCAGAACCACACCCAACGCCGCTCTGCGGCCACACATCGCGACCACACTCATCCCAGGACCCGCGCCTCGTGACCGGACTCGCCGCCGTCACCATGATCCCACACTTGGCCAAGTGTGGGATCTTCGTCCATCGCTCCGTGCACAGCACACGCCGCTCCCCGCCGAGGGTCCAGAACTACACCGGACACCGATCCGCTGGCGAACTTCAAGACCCAGCTCGCGGTGGGACTCGGGCTTGACGACGGGAGGTCGGGTTGCTATGATGATCCCACACTTGGCCAAGTGTGGGATCATTGTCGCGCAGTGGGGGCACAGACCATGGAGTTTCTCGTCCAGTTGTTCCGTGCGCTCGCTAATCGAAGCCGCATCCGTATGCTCAGACTGCTCGCGGTGCTGAGCGAGGTGAATGTCTCTGGCCTCGCGAGGGCGACGACACTGGAGATCAGCCTGGTGTCGTCGCACCTGAAGATCCTGGCTGCGGCGGGTCTCGTCTGGCGGCGCAGGTCGGGCCGCGTTGTCTGGTACCGATTGGCCGAGCACGCTGGGAACCCGGTGACGGCGACTACCCTTGGCCTGCTGACCCGGGTCTTCCGACACGTGCCCCACACGAACCCCAAACAGGTCGCTGCCGGCGATCAGGCGGATTCGGCGGTGCGTTCCGATGCCGCGCTGTTCGCCTCGTTCACTGCGTTCACCCACCCGCGGCGGCTCCAGATCATCCGCCACCTGGCGCGCGAGGGCGCTGCGTCGCCGAGGGAGCTTTCCGCGCATCTGTCCATGTCCCGCAACGCATGCGCCAGACACCTCGACAAGCTCCAGCGCCGCGGCGTCGTGCGGCAGACAGGCTCCCGCCGGCGGCCTGCCTACGCGCTGACCAACGGCCGCGGGCACGTCCTGCGGGCTGTCCTGCGGGCCGTCCGCGACTTCGTGGCGTGACTCGCACGAGGATCCCACACTTGGCCAAGTGTGGGATCCTCGTGCGGGCGCCCTGGACGCCGGGGGCCTGTCTGCAACACGCCGGGGGCGATGCCGCCTTGATCGTTCGCTAAGAGATCCGCGAAGGCTTTGGGCCGGGGGTTGGGAACTCATCGAGAGTTCCCTGTTGCCGATCGCGGTCAGTGGGGACGTGAGCCGCAAGGTGCGGGCCGCGACGATGTCGGCGACCGGGTGGCACAGCGAGCCGGAGGACCCGTCCCGGAGCTGGGCCGAGGTGGACTTCGTCCCCTCGGAGCCCTCCTGCGCCTGTACCTGTGGCTCCACATCGTGGCGGGCTGGACCCTCTCGACGCTGCTCGCGGTCGCCCTGGCGGGTCTCGTACGCCGCCAGGGGGGCCGCTGCGCTGCGCGGTGGCGATGTGGGCTAGACCTCGCCGAGCTTCGCCGCGATGAGCTTGGCGACGACCTGGGGGTTGGCCTGGCCGCGGGTGGCGCGCATGACCTGGCCCATGAGGAAGCCGTGGGCCTTCTTCTTGCCGGTGCGCAGGTCGGCGACGGCGTCGGGGTGGTCGCGGAGGACGCCGAGGACGATGGCCTCGAGCTCGCCTGCGTCGCTGACCTGCTCGAGGCCCTGCTCGGCGACGATGGCCGCGGCGCTCTTCCCGGTCTCGGCCATCACGGCGAAGACCTTCTTGGCGGTGTTCTGTGCGACCGAGCCGTCGGCGACGAGCGCGATGAGCCCGGCGAGGGCCTCGGGCGGGACCTTGGCGCGGAGATCGGCGACGGTCAGCTCGGCGCTGAGGGCCTGGAGGACGCTGCCGAGTGTCCAGTTGCTCGCGGCCTTCGGCTCGGCGCCCTGCCCGACCACGGCCTCGAAGTAGTCGGCGAGCGGGCG
>CBFDBL010000195.1:0-9366 GCA_965603035.1 uncultured bacterium | reverse complement strand
TGGGGCGAAAGGCGGCCGCTGGCGGCGAAAGCTGGTGAGAAATGCGGGCTAGCCCGCCCGCGCCGCACCGCGCGGCAGGCCCCCCCCCGCCCGTGGCGATGCGCCGAGCGCGCGTCCCACCGGGGGCACCCGCGGGGCCTGGGGCGCAAATCCCTGCAAAGCGCTGAAAACCACGCCCGCGCCCGCCTGTCCGCTATGATGGACGCCGGGGCCTGGCTGGCGCGGGATCATGCAGTCCTGGGGTCAAAGATCTCGGACGCTCGTCCAGAAAGTCCGAAACGACACAAGTCGTTGGCGCGCAACGCGATGCGGGAATGGTCGGCGCGGCATGTTGACGAACGCATACATTGCGGGCGCGCATGTTGCCGACCGGCCTCATGGGCATGGGGCGTGCTGACACCCGAAATCGAGCGCGGGCAGCGACTTGCGGCGTTTGTCGCACAACTCGCGACTTCCTGGGTCCGAGTGGCATTGCATTTGCTGGGGTAGGGAGTTGCAGTTGCTGTCCGATCGCTAGCTGGATGATTCTCGACCAACCTGATCCCTGCTCGTTGGCCAGGAGAGTAGATGGGCTCCGAGGCAAGCCGCACAGGTTATGGAACCGACGCGGTAAGCTTCCGTAGCGGCGGGCTCGGCGAGCCCGAGCGCTCAGAGTGGCATGGGCTGGAGAGGCGCGTGCTGCTCGGGAAGCTTCGCGCGCTGGAGGAGCGCGCCAAGCGGCTGGAGTACGTGGAGGGGCGGCTGCGGGACCTGCATCGCGAGGTCCAGCGGCTGCGCCGCCTGGCCGACGCCACCCACACGCTTCACACGGCGGAGTCGAGCCACCAGCTCCTCGACACGGCGCTGGGCAAGGCCGTCGAGCTGCTGCGCGCGGCGAACGGCTCGATCTGCCTGTGCGAGCATGGGTGCGACGAGCTGGTGGTGGCCCGCGCGCGCGGCGCGTGCAGCGGGGCGCTCGAGGGCTCGCGCATCCGCGCGGGCCAGGGGGTGGTCGGCTACGTGGCTCTGCACCGCGAGCCCGTGGTGGTGGGCGACATCGTGCGCGACGGGCGCTTCGCGCGGCGGGAGTCGGCGCGCTACGCCACCGGCTCGTTCCTGTCGGTGCCCGTGCTCAACGGCGAGGGCATGCTCGGGGTGTTGAGCGTGAGCGACCGCCGCGACGGCCGGCCCTTCACCGAGGGCGACCTGCGGACGGCGCTGCGCCTGGCACAGGACATCGCGTCGGCGGTGGAGCGGGTGCGCCGCTCCGAGGCGAGGCAGGAGGAGCACCACCTGTTCGTCCGCAAGCTGGCCCACGAGCTGCGCAACCCGCTCGACGGGGTGCTGCGATTCATCAACCTCACGCTGGCGGCGCCCCACCCGGAGGAGCGGCGCCGGCGCTACCTGATGGCGAGCAAGCAGGGGCTCGAGCGGCTCACGGGGATCGTGAACTCGCTGGCGGGCTCGTGCCGCCACGCCCGGGCGACCGAGGGGGCGGCGAGGGTCAACGATCTGATCCGCCAGGCCGTGCAGCTCCAGGAGGGGAAGGCGGAGCAGCGCGGCATCTCGGTGGCGCTCGAGCTCGACGAGGCGCTGCCGCCGGTGCGGGGCGGGAGCGCGCTGTTCCAGGTCTTCACCAACCTCGTCGCAAACGCCTACGACGCGATGCAGGGGTCGGGAGGCACGCTGACGATCGGGAGCGGCCGGGACAACGGCACCGCGGTCGTGCGCGTGAGCGACACGGGGGGCGGCATGGCCCCCGAGGTGGTCGAGCGGGTTTTCGCCCCATTCTACACGACGAAGGCACCAGGCAAGGGAATGGGGCTTGGCCTCGCGGTGTGCCACGAGATCGTGGCCCGCCTCAACGGCCAGATCGATGTGTCGAGCGAACCAGGCCACGGCACGACGTTCACCGTTCGCGTGCCGTGCTCGACCGTCGGCGAGGCCGCGAGGCTTTAGGCGACCGCGGCAGGAGCCCCCGGCGGCGCGTGCGCCGCGCACGGCGCCCGGGGGGCCGCCCGCCAGCGGTGGCCAGGGGTGCCGGGCCAGTGTGGCCGGCCCTCTCGGTCGTTGGGACACGCGCGGCAACGGCACGCCTCGCCGCGGCGAGCGCGGAGAACCGTGGAAGGGATCTGACACCATGGCAGAAGGCAGCGTGCTCGTCGTCGACGACGACTTCCTCATCCGCGAATCCCTCTCAGAGCTGTTGCGCGCCGAGGACTACGAGGTGGACGCCGCGCCCGGCGGGCCCGAGGCGCTCCAGCGCCTCGCCGCGCGCACCTACGACATCGTGTTCACCGACATCAACATGCCGGAGGTCACGGGCTTCGACATCCTGCGGGAGGTGAACCTGAAGTACCCCGAGACTCACGTGGCGCTGATCACGGGGTTCGGCGAGATCCAGACGGCTGTGCAGGCGATCAAGCAGGGCGCCTACGACTACGTGCAGAAGCCTCTGATCGACGACAACATCAAGATGATCTGCCGGCGGATCATGGAGCAGAAGCGCCTGAGCGAGGAGAACCGCTACCTGCGCCAGCGGCTGGGCATGCGGCCGAAGTTCGCCAACTTCGTGGGTCAGGACCACAAGATCAAGAAGGTCTTCGAGGTGATCGAGGCGATCGCCGACACGAAGACGACGGTGATGATCACGGGGGAGAGCGGGACGGGGAAGACGCTGATCGCCCGGGCCATCCACTACAACTCGTCGCGGCGCAACGGCCCGTTCGTGGAGGTGAGCTGCGGGGCTCTGCCCGAGACGCTGCTCGAGAGCGAGCTGTTCGGCCACGTCGAGGGCTCGTTCACGGGCGCGACGAGCGACAAGCTCGGCAAGTTCGAGCTGGCGCACGGCGGCACTATTTTCCTCGACGAGATCAACACGGCGAGCCAGGGTCTCCAGGTCAAGCTGCTGCGGGCCATCCAGGAGCGCGAGTTCGAGCGCGTGGGCGGCACCGAGACCATCACCCTCGACGTGCGCTTCATCCTGGCCACCAACTACGACCTGCGCCAGGAGGTCGAGGACGGCAACTTCCGCAAGGACCTCTTCTACCGGGTGAACGTGGTGCCCATCCACATGCCGCCGCTGCGGGATCGGGTGGCCGACATCGCCCTGCTGGCGGGCCACTTCCTCCAGATGTACGCCAAGCAGAGCGGGCGGGACCCGCGCGCGCTCGCCATCGCGCCCGAGGCGATGGTGCGGCTCAAGCAGTACTCGTGGCCGGGCAACGTGCGGGAGCTCGAGAACGCCGTCGAGACGGCCGTGGTGCTCTGCCACGGCGACGTGATCGGCGTGGAGGATCTGCCGGCCTCCATCATCAGCACGGCCGACCGCCAGCGCCTGCCGCTGCGCGAGGCGCTGGTCCAGGCCGAACGGGAGATCATCGAGAACGCGCTGCGACTCAACGGCTGGCGACGGCAGCCGACAGCGGCGATGCTCAAGATCGACCGGACCACCCTGTTCAAGACGATGCGCATGCACGGGCTGCTGCGCGAGGACTCCGCGGTGGGAGCGGAGGCCCAGTGAGGGCCGCGCCCTGAGGCCCGGCAGCCCGCACGGTGCCGGCCGGAGGCCGCGGCGTTGACAGGAAGTCGGGGCGCGACCGGGCCCGGCAGAGGTACGCCGGCCCACGCCCACGCGCGATCCCGCTCCGCCCGCCGGGCGGGCCAAGGAGGAGACCAGCGATGAGGCAGCGCGTTCGGATGCTCGCTCTGGCCATGGCGATGACGGCTCTCGGCGCGCTGGCGCCCGCGGCGGCCCGCGCAGGCGCCGCCGAGGACCCGGCGCTGCGCCGCGGCCGCATCTACTACAACACGGGCAAGTACGCCAAGGCCGTCGGCGAGCTGCGCACGGCCCTCCGCCGCAACAACCGCAACGCCGAGGCCCACCTGTGGCTCGGCAAGGCCTACGCGCGGACCTCCGAGTTCGACAAGGCCATCGACCACCTCAAGCAGGCCGTCGAGCTCCAGCCCCGCAACGAGGAGACCTACCGCGAGCTCGGCTCGGCCTACCGCGAGCTCGCCGGCCGCGCGCGGGCCAAGGGCGAGATGGAGTCGCACAAGGAGTACCTCGAGCGCGCCGGCGCCGTCGCCGCCGACCTGGTGCGCCTGGTGCCGAAGGACAAGGAGAGCTACGAGTTCCTCGGCGGGCTGGCCAAGGACCGCGACGACGACGAGGGCGCGCTGGTCTACCTCGAGAAGGTGCTCCAGATCGACCCCAACGACGTGTCGACCCACCTCGAGCGCATCGAGATCCTCCGGCGGCTGAACCGCATCGAGGAGCTCAAGAAGCGCTGCCACGAGCTCCTGAAGATCAACCCGCTCCAGCGGCAGCCCAAGACGATCCTCGCGCGCATCGCCATGCACGAGGGCAACACCGACGAGGCCGTGCGCATCCTCTCGGAGATGATCGCCAAGAAGCCCTCCGACTGGGAGGCCCGCCTCGAGCGCGCGCAGATCTACCTGGCCACCCAGCGCTACGAGGAGGCCCTCGCCGACGCCAACGAGGCCCTCCGACTGACCGACCGCAACCCCTTCGCCAACTTCATCCGCGGCTCGGTCTACATGCGGCTCAAGAAGCTCGACGACGCCGTCCACGAGTACCAGCAGGCCGCCGCCAGGCTCCCCGGCCACCTGCCCTCCCACTTCTGGCTCGCGCGCTGCTACCTCATGAAGGACAAGCTCCGCGAGGCCGTCGAAGAGCTCAACACCGTCGTCAAGATCAACCCCCGCTTCATCCCCGCCCGCCTCGTCCTGGCGAGCGCCCACCTCCAGCAGGGCTACCCCGACGGCGCCATCAACACCCTCCAGGAGGCCCTGCACTACGACCCCAACAACGTGGAGGTCCGCCGCCTGCTCGGCGTCGCCTACCTGCACAAGGGCGAGCACGACCAGGCCCTCAAGCACTTCTCCGAGATGGCCAAGCAGGACCCCGGGGCGCCCCGCGCCCACCAGATCCTCGCCGGCATCGCCCTGGCCAAGGGCGACGTGGACAAGGCGGTCCACCACTGCCTCAAGGCGCTCGACGTCGAGCCCAAGAACGTGGACGTCCACTTCCTGCTGGGCCTGGCCTACCTGCGGCGCAACCGCCTCGACGGCGCCCGCCGCCAGTTCGAGCGCGTCCTCGAGCTGCGGGGCCGCCACCCGGGCGCCCGGATGAACCTGGCGGCCGTGCACCTGCGCCTGCGGGAGTTCGACCTCGCCCAGGAGCAGTACCAGCGCTGCATCGAGGAGGACCCCACCCTCACCAAGCCGCGCTACAACCTCGCGCGGCTCTACATCCTCGAGCGGAAGTTCGACAAGGCCGAGGGCGAGCTCAACCAGCTCCTCAAGGTCGACGCCGAGAAGGCGAAGGTCCACCTCGCCCTCGCCGAGCTCCACCGCGCCAAGGGCGAGAAGGACAAGGCCGTCCAGGCCGCCCGCTCCGCCCTCGCCATCGACCCCAAGCTCCACGCCGCCCGGACCTTCATGGCTCGCCTGCACATGGCCGACCAGAACTGGCCAGCCGCCCTCGAGGAGCTCAACGCCGCGCTCAAGGAGGACCCCAAGTTCACCCCGGCCTACGAGGCCGCCGTCATCCAGGTCTACCTCGGCCGCTACGACGAGGCCGCGCGCCTGTTCGACCAGGCCGTCGCCAACGACCTCGCCCGGGCCTCCATGTTCGCCGGCGCCGCCGCCGCGCTCCAGCTCAAGGGCGACTACCGCGCCTCACTCGCCAACGCGGCGCAGGCCGACAAGGAGAAGGAGCACGACCCCCTCATCGCCCTCATCACGGCCAACATCTACCTGGCCCAGGGCGACGCCGCCAACTCCCGCACCCTGATCCGCCAGGCCCACTACATCCCCGAGCCCGTCCGCGAGGCCTACACCGCCCTCCTCGACAAGTTCGCCGCCGACAAGGCCAAGAGCAAGGCCGTCGCCGACGCCCTCACCCGCGTCATCTTCTACGGCTCCCGAGGCTGGCACACCGAGGCCGAGCAGAACTGCAACCTGCTGCTCAAGCTCGCACCCAAGAACACCTTCGCCTACACCGTGCTCGCCAACACCTACCTGGCCACCGGCAAGCCGGACAAGGAGATCGAGATCGTCCGGCGCCTGGTCGAGGTGGACCCCACCGAGCCCAAGCACCGCCGCCGCCTCGGCGGGCTCTACGTGCGGGTCAGCCGCTTCAAGGAAGCGCGGCAGGCCCTCGAGAAGGCCGTCGAGCTGGCCCCGGCCGACGCCAACTGCCGCCTCGCGCTCGGCGGCTACTTCCTGCGCATGGCCCAGTACGACCTCGCCATCGAGCAGGCCCAGAAGCTCCTCGAGACCGACAAGGAGAACCACCAGGCCCTCGCCCTGCTCGCCCGCTGCTTCCTCGCCGACCGCAAGCTCGAGGAGGCCAAGGAGGTGCTCCAGCGGCTCACGGAGGCCAAGGGCACCCCCGCGGCGACCGACGGCGCCCTGGCCTTCCTCCAGCTCGCCCAGCTCGACCTGCTCGAGGGCAAGCTCGACAGCGCCATCGAGCGCTACAACAAGGCGATCGGGAAAGACCCCAAGAGCGTGCCCGCGCGCCTCGGCCTCGGCCACGCGCTGCGCCGCAAGCGCAAGATCGCCGACGCCATCGAGCAGTTCAAGGGCGTCCTCGCCGTCGACTCCACCAACTCCACGGCGCTCCTCGCACTCGCCGGCATCTACCGGAGCACCGGGCGCCTCGACCTGGCACTCGACACCTGCGAGCGCGCCAAGAAGATCAGCCCCTCCGCCGCCCAGGTCCGCTTCGAGATGGCCGCCATCCAGATCGCCCGCAAGCAGTACGACGACGCCATCGCCGAGTACCAGGCCGTCCTCAAGGCCAACCCCAACGACCTGCGCGCCCGCGTCGCCATGGCCGAGGCGCGCTTCGCCAGCGGCGACCACACCGCCGCCATCGCACAGCTCACCGACCTGCTCAAGCAGCGCGACGAGCCCCTGCCCCCCGTGCGGGCCTCGCTCGTCGCCGTCTACAAGCGCCTCGGCGAGATCGACAAGGCACAGACCCAGCTCGAAACCCTCGTCAAGGCCACCCCGCGCCTGCTCGGCGCCTACGACCTCGCCGTCCTCTACATCCACAAGGACAAGCTGCCCGACGCCATCCGACTCATCGACCAGGCCATCGAGCGCAACGACGCCCCAAGCCTCCACCTCGCGCGCGGCACCGCACTCCAGCTCCAGGGCAAGCTCCCCGAGGCCATCGCCGCCTTCGAGACGGCCCGCAAGGCCAACCCCGACAACCCCCGCATGGCCTCGCTGCTCGCCAACGCACACCTCGCCGCCGGCAAGCCCGATGCCGCCCGACAGGCCATCCGCAGCGTCAAGGTCCAGCCCGAGCTGCTCAACGCCTACCTCGCCCTCACCGACAAGCTCGCCGCCGCCGGCGAGCAGGCCCGCCTCACCGCCAACGCACTCAACCAGGGCGCCCTCTACGCCGACGCCAACTGGCTCACCCTCGCCCGCGAGCGCTACGCGAGGCTCCTCAAGACCCTCCCCGACAACCTCGCCGTCCTCCACCTGCTCGCCGACGTCTACGAGCGCCTCGCCGACGCCGCCAACGCCATCGCCACCTACCAGCGCATGCTCGCCGCCAAGCCCGGCTACGAGCCCGCCCTCCGCAGCCTCGCCCGACACCACCTCGCCAGGAACGAGCCCGACCAGGCCGCCAAGGCGTTCACCACGCTCCTCAAGGCCAAGCCCGACAGCCTCGACCTCAAGCTCGCACTCGCCACCACACTCCAGCGCCAGAAGAAGATCCCCCAGGCCATCGACCTCTACAAGGAGATCATCAAGCAAAACCCCACCCACCCCATCGCCTACAACAACCTCGCCTGGATCTACGCCTCCGAGGAAGACCACAAGGACATCAAGCAGGCCGAGGCCTTCGCCACCAAGGCCGCCGACCTCACCTCCGCCGACACCGCCGCCGGCGCCGCCGTCCGCGACACCCTCGGGTGGGTCTACTACCTCACCGAGCGCTACGACAAGGCCATGGACCTCGCCCAGCAGGCCGCCGAGGGCATGCCCGGCAGCGCCGAGATCCACTACCACCTCGGCATGATCTACTTCAAGCAAAACCACCGCGCCAGCGCCGCGCGACACCTCGCCAAGACCCTCCAGCTCGAGCCCGACTTCGAGCACAAGGACCAGGTCAACGACGTCCTCGACCGCATCCGACGCGGCACGCCCTGAGCCACGTCCACCGCACACACCAGCCCACCGCAGGCGGGGCCCCGAGCCCCGCCTGCCCCATGTCCCCACGGCCCCCGCAGCCCCAGCGCCTTGACACGGCGGGGGACGGCTCGGTATAATCCGCGGGACAGCCGGAGTGCCTCCGGCGCCTGGCGGGGCCCGATCACTCGCGTGGGGGTCTGCAAGTCATGGTCAGCCAGCACGTTGCGCACTCGGGGCGCGGCACGCGCGGCGGGTTCACCCTCATCGAGCTGCTCGTCGTCGTCGCCGTCATCGCCATCCTCGCCGCGCTGCTCATGCCCGCCATCCTCACCGGCATGCGAGCCGCACAGACCGCCAACTGCATCACCCAGCTCCGCCAGATCGCCCAGGCCAACGTCAGCTACCAGAAGGACTGGTCCCAGTGGATGCTCTGCGGCGGCAACCGCAACGGCGTCCACCCCAAGGACAGCATGAACCTCGAGAAGAACTGGGAGTACGACTGGAAATACGACGCCGCCTTCCCCTTCTGGTACGAGGCCCTCCAGCCCTACATCAACGCCCACGCGACCATGAGCCACGCCGTCGCCTCCTACAAGGCCAGAGAGGGCTCCACCCTGAACCCCGCGAACGCCATCCAGCGCGACAAGCTCCGCACCGAGGTCGCACGCCTCTGCCAGATCTACACCTGCCCCGCCAAGAAACAGTCCACCATCGGCTACGGCTACAGCTACGACGCACCCTTCGGCAACTCGGCCTGCTACCCCAACGACAAGTGCCCCGACTTCGTCTGGTACGACCAGAAGGCCAAGCCCTACGACTTCCCCACATACGCCGGCGAAGGCCACTGGAGCGGCACCCGCGCCGTCATCCCCATCCTCTGGTACGCCTCCAGCGTCCACGCCAGCGCGCTCACCGTCCCCTCCGCGCAGATCGCCTTCTGCGACACAGGCAAGGTGACCAACGACACCAACCTCGACGTCGACCCCCCCGACTGGGTCGAGAACAACGACAGCAACTTCCTCGGCTTCGTACGCTTCCCCCTCCACGACCACTACAGGAACACCACCCACTACAAGAGCAGCTACGCCTGGCGGCCCGTCCCGCGCCACGGCAACAAGACCGTCTGCGTCATGTTCGACGGCAGCGCCAAGGCGATCGGCATCCGCGACGTCGTCGGCCCGCGCTGGGCCGACGACGAGTGCCTCT
>CBFDBL010000194.1:0-9415 GCA_965603035.1 uncultured bacterium | reverse complement strand
TCTCGTGGGGGTGGTGCTCGCCGCCGCGATCGAGGTCGAGGAAGTCGCGCACGACCCGCGGCACGGTCTCGGTCGTCAGGTATCCATACGTCACGTCGTCGATCTGGATCGCCGGCGCCAGGGTGCAGCAGCCGAGGCAGGCGACCCTCTCGATGGTGAAGAGGCCGTCGGGGTCGGTGTCGTCGCCCTCGGCGATGCCGAGGTGGCGGAGGAACTCGTCGTAGACGAGGCCGGCGCCCTTGACGTGGCAGGCCGTGCCGACGCACACGCGGACGAGGTGCTCGCCCATGGGGCGATGGCGGAACTGCGAGTAGAAGGTGGACACCCCGGCGACGGCGGCGGGCGTGATCTCGGTGAGCTCGCAGACCCGCCGCAGGGCAGGCTCGGGCAGGTAGCGGTACTCCTCCTGGATGGCCTGGAGCAGCGGGATGACGCACTCGGCGCCACGGCCGATGGCCTCGACCGCACGGTCCACGTGGCTCAGGTCCAGCTCGTCGCTCATGGCTTGCCGATGCAGAAGAGATGCTTGTGGCTGCGAAGGATGATGCGGCCGTCGAGGCAGGCCGGGCTGGCGACCGTCCTCTCGCCCAGCTCGCAACGGCCCAGCACCTTGAACGCGCGGGCGGCCGCGTAGAGGAACATCACGCCCTTGTCGTTGAGCAGGTAGACCTTGTCGCCGACCAGGGTGGGCGACGAGAGGAACTGCATGAGCTCGAACTCGTGCTCCCAGGCCTTCGAGCCGTCCTTGACGTCGTAGCAGGTCAGGAGCCCGTCAGCGGTGGAGAGGAAGAGCAGCTCGCCGCTGGCCAGGGGGCTGCACGTGTCGGGCAGGCCGTCCTCGGCCTCCCAGGCGACGTGGGTCTTGGTGACGTCGCCCGTGCCGTCGGCGCGCAGCGCGGCGGCGATGGAATGGGCCTGAGCCACGATCACGTGGCCGTTGGCGAACACCGGCGACGGCGCGACCTCGCCATCCATGATGTCGGCCAGCCACAGCTCCTCCCCCGTCTCGGGCGCGTAGGCGGCGACCCACGGCACCGACACGGTGATGATCTGCTCCCGACCGCCCGCCTCGACGACGATGGGCGTGGCCCACGTGGAGCCGACCTGGCGGACCGAGGCCCACACCTGGCGGCCCGAGGCGCCGTCGAAAGCGTAGAGCTTCGACAGATCGTCGTCGTCCAGGCCCTGGTCCACGAGCACGATCAGCCGGTCCCGCCAGGTGAGCAGCGAGCTGGCGTGGCCGTAGCTGTTGTCGAACTTCCCGAGGCTCTTCGCCCACACCCGCTTGCCCGCGAAGTCGAACGCCGCGAGGTCGCCGTTCGCGAAGATCGCGTAGACGCGCCGCCCGTCCGTCGCCGCGGTGGACGCCGCGTAGCCCGTCGCGTCCATCACCTCGGGCGGCTTGGCCGGGCTGCCCGGCACGTTCGCCACCTTGCCCGTCCACAGCAGCGCCCCGTCCTTGACCGAGAAGCAGTAGACCTCGCGGCGGCTCTTCGTCGCACCCGTCAGGAACACGCGGTCGCCCCACACCACCGGCGAGTTGGGCGCGTCGAGCGGCACGGGCGTCTTCCACTGCACGCCTTCGCCCGTCTTGCCGTCCCACTTCGTCGGGAGGTTGGCGTACGCCGAGATGCCGAGGCCACCCGGCCCGCGGAAGCGGGGCCACTCCCTCGCCATCTCGTCGGCCGTCGGCGCCGGCGTTCCGATGGACTCGGGTGTGCCAATGGAGACCGGCGTCTCCGTTCCCGGCTTCGCGGCCACGGTCCCCGAGGGCAGGGTGTGCAGCGACTGCCAGGCCAGGGCAGCGAAGGCGCAGGCCACGACGCCCGCAACGCAGACCACGGCGCGACGGCCCCGCGCGGCCGCACGCGCCTCGGCGCCCCGTCCCCCGCGGGCGCCCTGCGGCATGGGCAGCGCCTGGCGCAGCGCCGCGGCCGACCTCGCCGCGATGAGGAACACGGCGACGCCGGCGACCAACAGCCACGTGCCGCGCCCGGCGAAGTCCCGGCGCGCGAAGTAGTCGAGGCGCAGGCCCAGGTCCACGTCGCGGATCCGCGCCTTGAGCGCCTCGTCCTCGGGCTTCTGGCCCAGCGCCCTCTTCAGCGTGGCGAGCTCGGCGGAGTCGCGCGGGTCGAGGGTCAGGGCGGCGTTCCACGCCAGGAGCGCGCTCACCACGAGGCTGAACGCGCCGGCGACGGCGGCCGTCGCCACCGCGCCCTGGAAGGCGGCGGCCGAGAGGCGGCGGCCCTGCGTCTCGTTCGCGGGCTCAGCCATCGGTCGCACCCTTCCGTCGCTGCCGGCCGACGGGGCAGTAGTCGAAGCACCGCCCGCAGGCCATGCACGTCGCGCGATCGGCCTCGTAGTCCGTCCGGCTCCGCCGCACCGACAGGCCGATCAGCCTGAGCGCGACCACGAGCCCCACCAGCGCGCCCACCACCACGCCCACCGAGGCGATCCGCCCGCGGATCGCCAGGGCCTCCGCGTAGAGCTCCGCCGGCGGCTGCCCCGTCCGCCGGAACGCCTTGCTCGCGTCGGTCTCGCCCTCGGCCTCGCCCTTCTCCTCGAGCCACACACGCTCGGCGACCTGCACCCGCGGGTGCAGCCGCGACAGCGGGAACCGCAGGACGACGAACACCAGCGCGCCCGCCGCCATCGCCACGGGCACGCACAGCAGCAGCCAGCCGAGCCGGCGCCTGCCGCTGGCCACCTCGCTGGGCGAGGGCGCCTCGCTCGGCTCCCGGATCGCGCCGAGCGGACAGGAGTCCTCGCACAGCCGGCACTGGATGCACTCGTCGGGCGTGATCGTCACGCGCCACTTCGACGCCTGCGACAGCCAGCCCAGCAGCACCCCGTAGGGGCACAGGTAGCGGCAGTAGGGCCGCGCGACGAACAGCCCGATGCCCAGCACGCTCGCCCCGAGCACCAGCATCCCCGCGCTCCCGCTCAGGCGGAAGAGCGCCACGAACGGGTCGTACTGGCAAATGAGGAAGGCGCTGCCCGTCGCCGCCAGCACCACCGCCACCCCGAGGTACACCACCGCCAGCAGCCGAAGCCCTCGATCCAGCCACTCGGGCATCCGGAGCGGGCGCAGCACCACCACGTCCTGGAGCGCGCCGAGCGGACACACCGCCGCGCAGAACGTCCGGCCGAACAGCAGCGTGAACGCCAGCGGCAGGAGGAAGAAGGCCAGGACCGCCAGCGGCACGGCGTAGCTGCGGTCGAAGATCGCCAGCGCGACGTTCTGGAGCGCGCCGATGGGGCACACGCAGCCGCCGCGCCAGAAGCCGAAGTAGCCGAGCGACGCGAGCATCAGCGCGAAGAGCCACCCGCGCGACCGCACCTTGAGCGCGTAGTAGGTGGCCAGCACGAGCGCGACGAACAGGACGCCGACGTCGAGGTACTCCAGCGCGTCAGCACGGGGCGCCGGGTAGCAGGTGTCGGGGAAGGTGTGGCCGGACTCGAAGTCGGGCGGCGGGAAGCGCTCGGCGCCCAGAGCGGGAGCGCACAGGGCGACCGCGAGCGCGAGGGCAACCAGGATGGTGGCGCGTCCGGTCAAGGCTGCTGGTCGTCCTCCGGCCTGCGATCGGGGTGGCCCTTGGGGTGAAGGTTCGGCCGCGAGACGGGCACGCGGCGGAACGCCTGGGCCGGACACGCGACGGCGATGGAGCACTCGTTGCAGTTCAGGCACAGGTCGTGGCGCACCTGGAGATAGAAGGAGCCGTTGCCGAAGGCGCGACAGCCCTCGACGCACTTGCCGCAGCCGATGCAGCGGTCGTCGACGATGTCGTACTGGTAGTAGGGCTCCTCGATGAAGATGCGGCGGATGGCGTCCACGGGGCAGAGCTGGTTCTCGGCGCCGGTGTTCAGCTCGTTGGGCTCGGCCTCGAAGTAGCCCGTGCACAGGTCGCAGTACCCGCACATGGGATAGTATTGCACGCATTTGACCGCCGAGGGCGTGAGCGCGCAGTAGGTGGCGCAGTTGCCACACTGGATGCACGTCTCGGGGTCGAGCTGCCAGACCAGGTCGCCCGTCTGGCCGCGGGTGGCGAGGGCGCTCACGCCCGCGCCGAGCCCCAGCAGGCAGGCTCCGCGCACGCCGCCGCGCAGGAAATCGCGCCGGGCGACCTTCGCGTCGGGTTCCGCCATCGCCTATTCCCTCGGCTTCGCCCGTCGCGCCGCCTCGGCGTCGGGCAGGGTACACTGGCGCCGCGCAGGGCAGCGGCGGCAGGCGCCGGGGCATCGCCCTGCCGCCCGCCGCCGCGCCAGCAGCCAGCCGCCGGTCAGGGCCAGCGCGCCGGCGGCCAGCCAGCGTGCCAGGCTCCGCAGCGCCTCGCGGCGCCCTTCGTCGCTAGAAGCCGTCGCGCTCATCGCTCGCCTTCCGCGTGAAGATCCGCACCCGCCGCGCGCCGGGGTCGAGCACCAGGATGCGGCCCTTGGAGTCGGTGGCCACGTCGAGGCCGACGGCGCCCTCGTCGAAGGCGTCGGGCGCCGCGCCCACCACGGTGCGGAACGTGCCGTCGCCGTCGTGGACCTTGACTCGCACAAGCCCCTTCTCGCTCGTGACGACGCCCCGGTCGGGCAGGAGCGCGAAGTGGCTCGGGTTGCAGCAGCCGCTGAACCGCTCGAGCGCGATGCCCGCCTTGCCCCACCACACCTCGAGGTCGCCGTCGAACGTGTAGAGCTCGATGCGGCGCCGGCCCGGGTTGGCCACCCACAGCAGGCCCTCGTGGCCGATCGCCACGTCGAAGTACGGGCTCGGCACCAGGATGCCGGGGATGTTGCGCGACGGGTCCTTCCTCCCGATGCGGCCGAGCAGCTTGCCGGCGGTGTCGTAGCGGACGACCACGCGGTTGCCCGCGTCGGCGGCGAAGACGTCCTTCTCGGCGACGGCGACCGAAGTGAGCAGTGCCTTCGCGCCGAGGCCCTCCCAGCGTGCCTGGCGCTCGCCCGCAGGCGAGCAGACCTCGATGTGGTCGCGCATCGCCACGTAGAGGGTGCCGTCGGCGGCCGCCGTCAGCGCGCGGGGCGCCCCGCCGAGCGCGGCCTCCGACAGCCGAGCACCGTCGCTGCCGAAGACGACGAGCTTCTGGTCGCCGGCCACGTAGACGCGGTCGTCGCGGCCGACGGCGAGGCCGCGGGGCGCCGTCAGCGTCACGTCGATCGTGGCCGCTTCCTCGTAGCCGATCTGGCTGGGGTCCACGATCTGGAGCTTCTCGATGGCGTAGTCGTATTCCTCGGGCAGGCCGCTGGGCTTCTGGGCGGCCACCCGCGTGCGGGCCATGAAGTAGACCGCCGCGCCGCCCAGCGCGAGCAGGACCGGGATGACGGCGACCACCGCCAGCACGCCGAGGACGATCCACAGGGCTTTCCGCGTCTCGCTCTGCTGGTCGGCCATGTCGCTCTCGCTTTGGGTCGTCATTTGCTGCGCACGTCGAGGCAGACCATCCGGGTCATGTCGCGGAGGATGAGCCGGCCTGCGACGAGTGTCATGGGGCCCCAGGCGTCGTTGCCCTCATCGAGGATCTGGGCCTCGGCCCTCTTCCTGTAGCCGTCGGGCGTGGCCTCGGCGAGGGTGAGGTTCGCGTCGTCGTCCATCACGAAGAGCAGGCCGTCGGCGATGAGGTAGGGGCCGAGGCCGAACTTGTCGGGCCCGCTGTCCCACAGCGGCGTGCCGTCGGTGTCGGCGCAGGCCAGGCGCTCGTCGCTGCGGACCGTGTAGAGGTGTCCCTCGTAGAGGATCGGGGTCTGCTGCGCGGAGTCGAACACCTTCGGCTTCAGCCGCTTGACCACCTCGACGGCCACGCCGTCGCCGGCCTCCTGGAGCTGGAGGACCATGCTGCCCGCGTTGTAGCCGCCGGTCAGGAACAGGCGGTCGCCGGGCAGCGGCACGGGCGACGGGACGTTGGCGATGCTGATCCGCCACTCGGGCGTCTGCCACAGCACGCGCCCGTCGTCGGCCGCCACGCCGACCACGCCGCGGCTCGCGCAGTAGACGTACATCCGCCGCCCCGCGAGCTCGACGGGCACGACCGACGAGTGGGTCATCTTCCAGCCGCCGGGGTTCGGCGTCTTCCAGAGGATCTCGCCCGTCGCGCACGCGACGGCCATGAGCAGCGCCTCGGGGCCGCCGGGGGCCAGGATGGCGGTCTCGCCGTCGATGAGCGGGCACTGCCCCGCGTACCACGGCGGCACCGTGGCACCGTGCTCGCGCACGAGGTCGAGCATCCAGCGGCTCTCGCCCGTCATCGAGTCGATGCAGGCGACGTGGCACAGGGGCCCGAGCGCGACGAGGTGCGAGTCCGTCACGGCGGGCACCGTCCGCGTCAGCCCGTGGTTCATCTTCACCTTCACAGGGTAGGCGAACCGCCAGATCTCCTTGCCGTCGGCGAGCGAGAGGCAGCGGATGGCCTCGTGGCTCTGCTCGCGATCGTAGTCGTGGATGAAGACGCGCCCCTCGAGCACTGCGGCCGAGGCATAGCCCTCGGCCAGGGTGAGCTGCCAGAGCTTCGGCGGCCCGCCCGCGGGCCACTGCCGGGCGAGGGGCGTCGCGTCGCGGCACACGTTGTCGAGCCGCGCGCCGCGGAAGCGCGGCCAGGCCCCAGGCAGGTCGGCCGGCGTCCCGTCGCCGCGGGTCACCGTGCCCGCCAGCTCGACCGGCACCTCGGGCGCCACCTGCTTGGTCGGCGCCTTGTCCATCCCGGGCACGCGCTGGGCGAAATCGTCGCGCGGGCCGGTCGCCAGCCAGGCGGCGAGCGCCGCCACGGCCGCCAGGGCCGTCGCCAGCGGCATCAGCTTGCCGAGCAGGAACGCCATAGAGTCTCCCGGCACCGAGACGCACACGGGGCGCAGCCACCCAGCCATCAGGCGGCGCGCCCTTCCATTCTACTCATTTCTCAGGGCAGATAACAGCGGGGATCGCAGCGCCCAGGCCGCGGCGAGCCACGTCCACGCCAGGCCGCTCGCCGCCACGGCGAGCAGCGTCAGCGGCAGCGACACCACCGGCATGTCGGCGCCGGGCGTCCGCAGGGCAGGCGCCACGGCCACGACCGCGGCCGCCGCGCCACACCCCAGACCCCACACCACCAGCACCCCGTGCTCGAGGAGCACCAGCCGCCCCAGCGCACGCCGGCCGAACCCCACGGCACGCAGCAGCGCCAGCTCCCCGCGCCGCTCGAGCACGTTCCGCAGCACCACCACACCCACCCCCACGCTCCCCAGCACCAGGCCCAGCCCGCCGAGCGCCTGGAAGATCGACAGGTAGGTGTTCTCCACCCTCTTGAGCGCGGCGAGCCGCGTCGCCGCGGGGGTCAGCTCGAGCCCGACGTCCTCGAGCGCGCGGGAGAGCGCCTTCGACACCGCGGCGCGCCGGGCCGGCGGCGCGTCGATGAGGAACTGGCGGTAGCCCGCCTCCGACGGGAAGCGTTGCTCGAAGCGCTCCTGCGCGATGAGCAGGCTGCCCTGGAGAATCGAGTTGCCCAGCACGCCCACAAGCAGCAGGCGGAAAGGGCGGCCCCGCTCGTCGGTGTAGTCGAGGGTCTCGCCGACCTTCTTGCCAAGGCCCCACACCACCGTCGCCTCGTCGCCGATGCACGGCACCATGCCTTCGCCCGCCTGGCGGGTCAGCAGCTCCCACGGATCGCACTCGCCGCCGATCCGCTTGGCGAACACGAAGGCGTCCCGCGAGGCCAGTTCGGCGGGCCGCACGCCGAGCAGGCGGGGCCGCTGGGCGCGGTTGAGGTTCAGGCAGCTCGCGTCGTCGCCCTCACGGACGCGCAGCGCGACGACCTGGACGCCCCGCATCTCGTCGGCCTCGAGGCCGTAGGCTTCGCGGCCATCCTCGGTGTCGAGGTCGTGGAGGACGGGGAGCGCCGACTCGCCGAGCAGCGCGAAGCCGCCTGTGCCGGAGTCGCGCCGCTCGGCCTCGGCCGAGGGGTCGCGGCGATTGGCTCCGACGGCCACGACGAGGAACGCGCCGCACGCCAGCAGGCCCACGACCGCCAGGCTGCGGCCCCGCCGCCGCGCGCAGTTCCGCGTGCCCAGCCCGCCGAGGGTCAGTCGCCGTGCCCCGGCACGCCCGAGCCGTGCCAGCAGCGCGCGGCTCAGGCTCAGCCCACCAACGAGCAGCAACGCGCCCGCCAGGAAGAACACCGCCGCCGCGCGCCGGTCCTGGCTCGCGCCCGCCCAAGCCACCAGCGCGATGGCCACTGCGACAGCCGACAGCCCCAGCCAGAAGGCGACGCGGCTACGACCCGGCGCCAGAGCCCCGCCGGCGCCCTCCCCCGCCAGCAGCGCGCGGGCCGGCCGACGCGTCTGCCGCAGCAGCACGGCGCCGATGGCCGCCGACGCGGCCACCACGCTCAGGGCCGCGCCCCGCGCGAAGCTCGATGGGGACGCGTGGAAGTGCAGCACCGGCGTCTGCGCCACCGCACCGCTCCACACCGTGGAGAGGCCGTGGAGCACCAGCCGCGTGTAGACCGCGCCCAGCACCGTGCCAACCAGGGCGCCGACGCACGCCAGCGCGCCCCCCTCCAGCCACAGCAAGCCGAGCACGTCGCGGGGGCGGTAGCCCACGGCGAGCAGCGTCCCGACCTCCTCGGCCCGCTGCTCGACGCCGAAGGCGAAAAGCAGCGCCATCAGCACCAGCGCGGCCACGATGAGGAAGAAGCTCAGGCCGATGAAGAGCTGGCCGAAGTCGAGCGCCTCGTTGCTCGCCGCCAGCGCCTCGGCGCGCACGGGGCGGAAGAAGAGGCCGAGGGCAGCGGGGTCGAGCTCGCGGCGGATCGCGGCGGCCAGCTCGCCCCGGCTGCCGGCGGACGTGGGATAGCGGACGGCTGTAAGATCCCCAAAGCGACTGCCCCACATCCGCTGCCCCGCGGCGAGGGTGACGAATGCCTTCGGCGTGCCGCGGTAGCGGTCCCAGTAGGCCTCGTCCTTGTCGCGGATCCGCTTCAGGTCGATGGGGATGCCCGGTTTCCAGTCGCGGCAGTTCTCGGAGTCGGCCACGCCGGGGAACTCGGGCATCAGCGTGCGGTCCGCCGCCGCCCCCTCGATGGGCAGGATGGCGCGGACGCGGAATCGGCTCGTCTGCTCGGTCAGCTTCCGCATCGCGCCCACGACGAAGTAGGTCAGCTCGACGCTGTCGCCGACCTTCGCGCCCAGGTCGTCCGCCAGCCACTGATTGACGAGGATCTCGTCGTCCCTCATCCCCTCCGGGGCGAGCATCGGTGGGCCGCCCTGCCCCACGGCGGCGACGATGGCATAGGGCGTCGAGCGCTCGCCGAGACGCAGCTCGTTGACGAAGTAGGTCAGCACGCCGTACGCCTTCGGCGAGGCCTTCAGCGCCGCTTTGGCCGCGGGCGGGTCGAGAAAGATGCGGTCGGTGCGCAGCTCCCACGAGCCCTGGCCGGCCACCTCC
>CBFDBL010000193.1:0-9473 GCA_965603035.1 uncultured bacterium | reverse complement strand
GAGCCGCTCGAGAAGCTCGGCGTGCCCGCTGACCAGATCCTGATAAAGCCCGCGCCGACACTCGAGATCCTCCGTGCCATCCGCAGAGCCTGCAAACATTGAGGGGGATGACCCTTGCCACGGATTGGCTATGCGGCGTTCGGCTGGCGGAGGTCGCTGACAGAGGTCGCGCGGGAGATCGCCGCGCTCGGCTGCCATGGGCTGGAGGCCTACGGTCTCGCCGATCCACTTGACGAGGACAGGGACCTCGGAACCGTGCTCGAAGAACTCGGCCTCGAGCTCAGCGCATCGTACATCGCGGGATCCTTCGTCGAGCCTGACAACGCCCAAGACGAGAGGGCCGCGTTCGAGCGGACGGCTTCTCTCGTCAAGGAGCTAGGCGGGAGCTATGTCGTTATCGGGGGCGGGAGGATCCGGGAGGACACGCGCGATGAGGACTGGCATGTCTTCGTGGACGCCCTCACCGAGCTCGGGGGCATCGCCAAGCGTATCGGGGTGCAGATGGTCTTCCATCCACACTCCGGCACACTCGCCTGTACGGCCAACGACATCGCCCTGCTGGCGGGCCAGACCGATCCGGCGGTCGTGAACTTCGCCTTCGACACGGCCCATCTCGTGCGGTGCGGGGGCGATCCGGTCCGCTTGTTCGCCGAGCACATGAGTCGCATTACATACGTCCATCTCAAGGACTACGACGGGACGGACTTCGTCGAGCTGGGCAAGGGGAGCGTTGACATCCCCGGCGTGTACCGCGTTCTCCAGGACGCCGGGTACGAGGGCTGGCTCACCGTCGAGCTCGATGCCCCCGACGACCCGCGCGCCAGCGCGGAAGCCAATCTGCAATACCTGCGCGAGGTCCTCCAGATCGACTTCTAGCCTCACCGTCTGTCCGTCCTTCCGCGCCCCTCCCCTCCGCGTGCTCCGAGCATTCAGCAGCTTCCGGTCGCCCAGGCCGGCAGAGCTATCCTACACAACGGTAGGAAAGTGGCGCAGGAAGTGCCACTATGGCAGAGTCCGATCCGGCGCGCCCCCCGAGTCCGATTCGGCGCGGTGCCCGGAGCCGCTGCGCACGCCATTCCGGGACCGCCATCCGCCCTCCGCGCTCGCTCTTCACTTGACCCTTGACACTTCTCACTTGACACTCGCCGGCGCCTCGCCGGCGGTCCGCCAGAGCGCGGCCTTCGGCAGGGGCTGGCGGGCGAAGCCAGGGCCCTCCCAGGCGAGGGCGAGGGCCTCGTCGCCGCCGCTGTCGAACATGGCGAGGCGCAGCGGGTGGTGGCCCGCGCGCAGGGCGATGAAGCCGCGGCGCGTCGTGGCGCCGTGGAGGCCGTCGTGGTCCACGACGAGACGGTCGCCGATCCAGAGCCGGCTGCCGTCGTCGCTGGTGAGGTGGAAAACGTAAACGCCGTCCATCGCAACCTTTAGGTAGCCGCGCAGCTCGATGGCGAAGCCGTCCTTGCCCGCACAGTCGCCGAGGCCGACGGTGTCCATGGTGCCTGCGGCCGCGGGCTTGAGCTTGGCGAGGTCGGGCAGGCGTCGCCACTGGCCACGCTTGCGCTGGTAGACGCTGTAGGCGAGGCCTGGGACCAGGCCCTCGACGACGTCGGCCGGGCGGTGAGGCACGGCGCCGAGGGTGACGCGCAGGGTGCGGGTGTCGTCGTGGCGGACGATGCGTATGTCGAGGCGCTGTCGGCCTTTGCGTCCGACGAGGGCGAGGGCGACGTCGAGGGCGCAGCGGATGGGTGCGCCGGCGATGTGGGTGATGAGGTCGCCCTTGCGCAGGCCCGCGGCCGCGGCGGGCGAGCCGGGCTCGACCGCGGCGACGACGGCAGGCCCGCAGGGGGCGACCTTGAGGCCGAGTGTGTAACCGTAGCGCTTTTCGGGGGATATGACGCCTGGGAGAATGCGTCGGACGTGGTCGCTGGGGATGACGAACCCGATGTTGTCGGCGTCGCGCTTGGAGCTGACGCAGATGCCGAGCAGGCGGCCGCGAATGTTGAGGAGGGGGCCTCCGGAGCTGCCGGGGTTGATGGCGGCGTCGGTCTGGATGAGGCCGTGCAGGTGCGCGAAGTCGGTGTTGGTGCCGCGGCGGAGGCCGCTGATGATGCCCGTGGCGAGGGTGAAGCGGATGCCGAAGGGGCTGCCGATGACGATGGCGGGCTCGCCGATGAGGGCGTCGGCGCTGCGGGCGAAGCGGAGCGGGGTGAAGGGCTGGGCGCGGTCTATCTTCAGTAATGCCAAGTCGTTAGCATCGTCGGCCGCGATGAGGCGGCAGGGCAGGCGCGAGCCGTCGAAGGTCTCGGCCACGCGGGCGCCGTCGAAGCGGAGCATGTGGGCGTTGCTCACGACGTAGCCGTCGGGGTGGATGATGCAGCCGCTGCCCCACTGGGTGTGGGTGACGGTGGTCGTCTTGCCCTTGTCGTCGGTCTTGCGCTCCTTGCGTGTGGCGGTGAACTTGACGACGGAGCCCTTGCAGGCCTCGAAGACCTCGACATAGGGTGTGCGGCGCAGCGGGGCGGTCGGGCGCTCGGGCGCCTTGGCGGGCGCGGTGGCCGGCCTGGGGCCGCAGCCCGCGGCGGCGACGGCCATGGCCAGGGCGAGGCGCATGCGCACGGACGGATTCCTCATCGCGGACTCCCTTGAGAGGGCACGGGGCACAGGATCCTAGCAAGCCCCGCCGTTCCTGTCAAAGCCGCCGCGGCCCCTCTTTCCGGGCCGCCGGCAAGCTTGTCCGAGCCCGGGCGGCCGGTCTCGGCAAGAGTTTACCGATAGGTACGGCTCCAGCTTAGATCGTACATAACGGTAGCGGGGCTCGGACGGCAGGCGTCGCCGTAAATAATGCGCGCTTCTGCGCTTGCGCCGACGAGCGATCTGCTGGCACGCCGTTTGCTGGAAGGGATGGGCGGAGGCGGAGAGGGAACCGGGCGACGGGGGAGCGGTGGACGCCGCCCCGGCCCGCGGAGCTCTGGCGCACGAAGGAGAGAGCGATGACGACGAAGGAGTTCTTCGAGTTCGCGCACGAGCGCGGGGCGGAGATGGTGGATCTGAAGTTCGTGGATCTGCTCGGGACGTGGCAGCACTGCTCGTATCCGCTGGAGACGTGGGACGAGGGGACGTTCGAGGAGGGTCTGGGCTTCGACGGCTCGTCGATCCGCGGATGGCAGAGCATCAACGTCTCGGACATGCTGGCGGTGCCCGACGCGTCGACGGCGGTGCTCGACCCGTTCTTCGCGCGGCCGACGGTGAGCGTGATCGCGAGCATCGTGGATCCCGTGACGAAGGAGGACTACAGCCGGTGCCCGCGTCACGTGGCGCGCAAGGGCCAGGCGTATCTGGAGGAGACGGGCGTCGCGGACACGTGCGCCATCGGCCCGGAGCCGGAGTTCTTCATCTTCGACGAAGTGCGGTTCGAGCAGAACCAGCACACGGGGATGTACCAGATCGACTCGGTGGAGGGCGCGTGGAACAGCGCGCGGTTCGAAGAGCCGAACCTGGGCTACAAGCCGAGCTTCAAGGGCGGCTACTTCCCCGTGAGCCCGACCGACACCTACCACGATCTGCGCGGCGAGATGGTCTACGAGATGATGAAGCTCGGCATCCGGGTCGAGGCGCACCATCACGAGGTCGCGACGGCGGGGCAGGCCGAGATCGACATGGCGTACGGGCCGCTGCTGGCGATGGCCGACCAGTTCATGTGGTACAAGTATGTCATCAAGAACGTCGCGCGGCGAGCGGGCAAGACGGTGACCTTCATGCCCAAGCCGGTCTTCGAGGACAACGGCTCGGGGATGCACACCCACTTCTCGCTGTGGAAGGCGGGCGAGCCGCTGTTCGCCGGGGACGGCTACGCGGGTCTCAGCGAGCTGGCGATGCACGCGATCGGCGGGCTGCTCGAGCACGCTGCGGCGCTGCTGGCCTTCGCGGCGCCGACGACCAACTCCTACCGCCGCCTGGTGCCTGGCTTCGAGGCGCCGGTGAACCTGGCCTACTCGGCGCGGAACCGCTCTGCGGCGATCCGGATCCCCATGTACTCGATGAGCCCGAAGGCGAAGCGGCTGGAGTTCCGCTGCCCCGACCCGACGTGCAACGGCTACCTGGCCTGGACGGCCATGCTGATGGCCGCGCTCGACGGCATCCGCAAGCAGACCGACCCCGGCGAGCCGCTGGACCGCGACATCTACGAGATGAGCCCCGAGGAGCTTGCCGGCTACGCCCACACGCCCGGCTCGCTCGACGAGGCGCTCGAGGCCCTCGAGGCCGACCACGAGTTCCTCACCCGCGCCGGCGTGTTCACCGACGACCTCATCGAGACCTGGATCGCCTGGAAGCGCGACGAGGAGCTTCTGCCGATGGCCCTGCGGCCGCACCCGTACGAGTTCCACCTCTACTACGACAGTTGACCGACTTGCCCGGCGGGGGACCGATTCCGGAGGAGCGACAGACACCGTGGCCTGGCGGCCCGCGCCGCCACCTGAGGTTCGGGAGAGCTGGCCCGTCACGGCTCGAGGGGCCTTCGCCCCGTCGAGCCCCCCGCAAGGGGGAGGAGGCCCGCCCTCCCGAGCTCAGGCCACTCGCTCGATGGCGCGGCTCACCGCGCGCGGAGGCGACGATGGGCACCCTGCGAATCGCTCTGGCGCAGCTCAACCCGACGGTGGGCGACCTCGGCGGGAACGCCGCGCGGATCGCCGCGGCGCTCGACGCGGCGCGGGAGGCGGGGGCCGATCTGGTCGCGACGCCCGAGCTCGCGCTGTGCGGCTACCCGCCGGAGGACCTGCTGCTCCAGCCGGCGTTCCTGCGCGACTCCTACGCGGCGCTCGAGGACGTGGCGCGCCACACCAAGGGCATCGCCGCGCTCGTCGGGTTCCCCGACGCGGCGGGCGGCGCGGTCTACAACGCCGCGGCACTGCTCAGCCAGGGCAAGCTGGTGAGCGTCTACCACAAGGTCGAGCTGCCCAACTACGGGGTGTTCGACGAGGCGCGCTACTTCGAGCCCGGGTCGGGCTACCTGCTCTTCGAGATCCGCGGCATCCGCACCTTCGTCACGATCTGCGAGGACGTGTGGATCGACGGCGGCCCGACCGAGCGCTCGGCCCGCAAGAACGACACGAGCCTGGTCGTCAACCTCTCGGCCTCGCCCTTCCACGCCGGCAAGTGCCAGGCCCGCGCCCAGGTGCTCTCGCGCTTCGCCCGCCGCACCGGCGCCTTCGTGTGCTACAGCAACCTGGTCGGCGGCCAGGACGAGCTGGTCTTCGACGGCGGCAGCCTCGTCATCAGCCCGGTGGGCACCCTGATCGCGTCGGCGCGGCGGTTCGACGAGGACCTGCTGGTGGCCGACATCCGCGTCGACTCGGACGACGGCGGGGTCGCGCCCCGGCAGGTCAACGGCCGGTGGGAGCGCCGCATCGTGCTCCAGGCCAGGCGTCCCGCCGCCAAGGACCGCGCGCCCGTCGCCCCGACCCTCGCGCCCGAGCTCGACCCCCTCGACGAGATCCACCAGGCCCTCGTCCTCGGCACCCGCGACTACGTCGTCAAGAACGGCTTCCGCAAGGTCGTCGTCGGGCTCAGCGGCGGCATCGACTCGGCGCTCACCGCCGCCCTCGCCGCAGCGGCGCGCGGCGCCGACGAGGTCGTCGCCGTGACCCTGCCCTCCGAGTTCTCCTCGGCCGAGACGCGCGCCGACGCCGCGCGGCTCGCCGCCAACCTCGACATCCCGCTCCTCACCATCCCCATCCACGCCATCTACCGCAGCTACCTCGACACCCTCGACGAGCACCTCGGCCCCGGCGACCCCGGCATCACCGGCGAGAACCTCCAGGCACGCACCCGCGGCAACCTCCTCATGGCACTGAGCAACCGCTTCGGCTGGCTCGTCCTCACCACGGGCAACAAGAGCGAGCTCGCCACGGGCTACTGCACCCTCTACGGCGACATGGCCGGCGGGTTCGCCGTGCTCAAGGACGTGCCCAAGACGCTCGTCTACGCGCTCGCCGAGCGGCTCAACGCCCGCGCCGGCCGCCCGCTCATCCCGCGGTCGATCCTCGAGCGGCCCCCCACCGCCGAGCTCCGGCACGACCAGCGCGACGAGGACTCGCTGCCGCCCTACAGCCAGCTCGACCCGATCCTCCGCGCCTACGTCGAGCACGACGAGTCGCCCGACGCCATCGCCGCCGCGGGGCACGACGCCGAGCGCGTCCGCCAGGTCGTCCGGCTCGTGGACCGCGCGGAGTACAAGCGCCGCCAGGCGCCGCCTGGCGTCAAGATCACGCCCAAGGCATTCGGCCGCGACCGCCGACTCCCCATCACCAACCGCTACGGCGACGCCGCGAGCCCCGAGCCGCCGGCCCCCAAGCGCCGGCGCCCGGCCACGTCCCGCCCCCGACCGCACGCCAAACTCGCGCGCGGAGAGGAGCTCCAGCCGTGACGGCACCCGAGGACCAGCCCCACCAGCTCAACGCCGCCGGGCGGCATCGGGCCTTCGGGCTCTACGATCCGGCGCTCGAGCACGATAGCTGCGGCGTCGGGTTCGTGGCCCGGCTCGACGGGCTGCCGCGCCACGCCGTGGTGGCCGACGCCGTGCAGATCCTGGTGAACCTCGATCACCGCGGGGCGATCGGCGGCGACAAGGCGACGGGCGACGGCGCCGGCCTGCTGCTCGCGCTGCCCGACGCGTTCCTGCGCGACGAGCTGGCCGCCGACGGCATCCACCTGCCGCAGGCGGGCGACTACGCGGTGGGCATGGTCTTCCTGCCGGCGTCGGCTCCGCTGCGCGAGCGCTGCATCGCGGCGCTCGACGGCGCTGCCCGCGACGAGGGCTGCGAGGTGCTCGGCTGGCGCGACGTGCCCGTGGACGACGGCCCGCTCGGCGAGTTCGCCGCGGCCCATCGCCCGGCGATCCGCCAGGTCGCCGTCGCGCGGCGCACGGTGCCCGCCGGGGCCTTCGAGCGCGCGCTCTACGTCGCACGGCGGGTCGCCGAGCACGAGGTCGCGAGCTGGCCGGGCGACACCAGCGCCTTCTACGTCCCGAGCCTGTCGGCGCGCAAGATCGTCTACAAGGGCATGCTCGTCGGCTCGCAGCTCGCCACCTTCTACCCCGACCTGCGCGACCCGCGGTTCGCCTCGCCCTACGCCGTCGTCCACCAGCGCTACTCGACCAACACCTTCCCCTCCTGGCAGCTCGCCCAGCCCTTCCGCATGCTCGCGCACAACGGCGAGATCAACACCCTGCGCGGCAACGTCAACCGCATGCACGCGCGCGAGGCCTCGCTCGCCAGCGACCGCTTCGGCGACGCCATCGAGAAGCTCAAGCCGATCATCTGGGAGCAGGGCAGCGACTCCTCGCAGCTCGACAACGCGCTCGAGCTGCTCGTGCTCGGCGGCCGCTCGCTGCCCCACGCGCTGATGATGCTCGTGCCCGAGGCCTGGGGCGCCAAGTACCACATGGGCGACGACCAGCGCGCCTTCTACGAGTACCACGCCGCCTTCATGGAGCCCTGGGACGGCCCGGCCGCGCTCGCCGTGACCGACGGCCGCTACATCGGCGCCACCCTCGACCGCAACGGCCTCCGACCCGCCCGCTACTCGATCACCCGCGACGGGCTCGTGGTCATGGCCTCCGAGACCGGCGTGCTCGACGTCGCGCCCGAGCGCCTGCTCGCGCGGGGCAGGCTCCAGCCCGGCAGGATGCTGCTGGTGGACCTCGTGCAGCACCGGATCATCCCCGACCGCGAGATCAAGGCGCGCATCTCGCGGCAGCGGCCGTACCGCCACTGGGTCCGCGACCACCGCATCGAGCTGCGCGGCCTGCTGACCCCGAGCGAGATCCCGCCCGTCGAGCCCAAGGTGCTCCGCCGCAAGCAGCACGCCTTCGGCTACAGCGAGGAGGAGCTCAAGCTCATCCTGGCGCCCATGGCCAGCCACGGCCAGGAGCCGGTCGGCTCGATGGGCAACGACGCCGCGCTCGCCGTGCTCAGCGACCGGCCCCAGCTCCTGTTCGCCTACTTCAAGCAGCTCTTCGCGCAGGTCACCAACCCGCCCATCGACCCGCTCCGCGAGGAGCTGGTCATGAGCCTCATGAGCTTCGTCGGCCGCCAGCGCAACCTGCTCGACGAGACGCCCGAGCACTGCCGCCAGCTCAAGCTCCACCACCCCGTGCTCACCCCCGAGGACCTGCTGCGCATCCGCAACGCGCGCCACCCCGACGTCGTCGCGCGCGACATCGACATCGTGTTCCCCGCCGACGGCGGCGGCGCCGCGCTCCGCGCCGCGCTCGACGACGTCTTCGCACAGGCCGAGCGCCACATCGCCACAGGCGCCACCCTCCTCGTCCTGACCGACCGCCACCTCGACGCACACCGCGCCGCCATCCCCTCGCTGCTCGCCGCCGCAGGACTCCACCACCACCTCATCCGCAAGGGCCTGCGCGCCCACGCCGACATCCTCGTCGAGACCGGCGAGTGCCGCGAGGTCTTCCACTTCGCCCTGCTCATCGGCTACGGCGCCAACGCCGTCTGCCCCTACACCGCCTTCTCGACCGTCCGCGAGCTGGCCGAGACCGGCCGGCTCGACACCCCCCGCACCCCCGAGGAGGCGACCGACAACTACGTCACCGCCGTCAAGAAGGGCCTGCTCAAGACCTTCTCCCGCATGGGCATCTCCACCATCAGGAGCTTCTTCGGCTCCCAGATCTTCGAGGCCGTCGGGCTCGCGCCCGACCTCGTCGCGAGCTGCTTCACCCACACCGTCTCGCGCATCGGCGGCATCGGCCTCGACGAGATCGCCGCCGAGGCCGCCGCTCGACACGCCCGCGCCTTCCCGCCCGCAGGCCTGCCCGACATGCTGCTCGACCGAGGCGGACACTACCAGAACCGCGCACACGGCGAGCGACACCTCTGGACGCCCGAGGTCGTCTGCACGCTCCAGCACGCCGTCCGCACGGGCGACTACGCGACCTTCAAGGACTACTCCCGCGCCGTGGACGACGCCGCACAGCGCCACGTCGTGCTCCGCAGCCTCTTCCGATTCCGCCACACCGAGCCCGTGCCCCTCGACGAGGTCGAGCCCGTCGAGGCCATCGTCGCGCGCTTCACCTCCGGCGCCATGTCCTACGGCTCCATCAGCAAGGAAGCCCACGAGACCATCGCCATCGGCATGAACCGCGCCGGCGCACGCTCGAACAGCGGCGAGGGCGGCGAGGACCCCGCACGCTACAGCCCCGCGCCCAACGGCGACGACCGCTGCTCGTGGACCAAGCAGGTCGCCTCCGGCCGCTTCGGCGTCACCATCGACTACCTGCGCCACGCCCGCGAGCTCCAGATCAAGATGGCACAGGGCGCCAAGCCCGGCGAGGGCGGACAGCTCCCAGGCGACAAGGTCAGCGACGAGATCGCACGCGTCCGACACACCACCCCAGGCGTCACCCTCATCTCCCCGCCGCCGCACCACGACATCTACTCGATCGAGGACATCGCCCAGCT
>CBFDBL010000192.1:0-9500 GCA_965603035.1 uncultured bacterium | reverse complement strand
TTTTCCTTGACACCTTTTCCTGGGGTCCGACTCGCAGGGTGGCCGGTGGCTAGGGCGCAGGGGTGAGGGTGAGCAGGCGGAAGTTCATGAATGGCGCCCTGGAAGGGGCCGGGCTTGACGGCGAGGGTGCAGGTGCCGGCGGGCAGGGTGAGGGTGCCGACGCGGAAGGACTTGTAGGCCTTGACGCCGCCCGTCGGCTGCACGGTGCCGGCGAGCCGCTGGTCGCCGACGACGAGGGTGTAGCCCACGCCCTTCTGGGTCGAGCCGTAGGCGATGTCCACGGCGTACGTGCCGGCCCGGACCCCCTGGAGCGTCCACTCGCAGTAGTCCTGGGGGTTGGTCCAACTGCCGAGGTTCTCGCGGTCGGGCTGGTAGCGCAGGCGTCCCGTGGTGCGTGCGGACCCGGGGTTCAGGACGAGCTTGCCGTCCTTGTCGGGTCGGACGGGCGTGGGCTTGCTGCGGGCGCGGGCGGGCCCGGCGGGGGACGGCCTGGGCGCGGTCGCGGGCTCGTTGGCGGCGGCGTAGGGCTCGAGCGGCGTCTTGCCGTCGGGCGCGAGGCAGAGGACGCGGCCGTCGGTGGTGCACAGGATGAGGCGTCGGCCGGCGACGGCCATGCCGTCCCAGACGGGCGGCGCGGGCAGTGCGTAGCCGGCCGCGGCCTTGCCGTCGGCCGCCGAGGCGATCAGGAGGACGCCGCCCTTGCGGCCCTCGAAGGCCGCCTCGGCCTCCTCGCCCGCCACGCGGGGCATGCCGCCGAGCAGCAGGCGCTCGCCGGCCCGCACGAGGGCGCGGGGCCGCAGGGCGACCTTGACCGACCAGGCCCAGCGCGGCGGCGCGCCCTTGACGGGCGTGCGGAAGTCGGGCGGCGGCTGCTCCGCCGACGGCAGCGGCTGGTGCCGCTCGGCGAAGAGCACGTAGCCGCCGATGCGGCGGATGCCCCAGGCCGTCTGGCCGTCGAAGGCGAGCATCAGGCCGTAGGGCACGGCGAGGCGGGAGCCGTAGGCGCCGTTCGGCCGGTTCGCGATCCACGAGTAGGCCACGGGGATGCGGCTGAAGTTCGCCGAGCCGAGCACGCGGTGGGTGCGGTGGATCTCGGTGTCGTCGAGCAGGGTCGTGGTCGAGAACAGGTGGCGGCCGTACCCCTTCTGGCGCTCGAGGCGGCGGCTGAAGCGCATCTGCCGCAGGTAGATCGACGCGCCGTCGCCGACCAGGAGGTCCGTGCGGGTGCCGCCGGCCATCGAGAACGAGTCGCTGAGGTCGGGCGCCTTGAGGCTCTTGTGGTCCACGGTGTTCTGTGCGATCCGCTTCGACGGGATCTGCTTCGCCTGCTCGGGGTCGCCGGGTCCTGGGTGGTCGCTGCGGAGGCGGGTCTGGCACACGACCTTGCCGGTCGCGGGGTCGAGGCCGTAGAGGGCGATGCCGCCGTCGAGGTAGGTCGAGCGCCCCGCGGCGACGTAGGCCACGCCGCCGTCCACCAGCACGCTGCCGTGCACGGGCCACACCGACTCGACCTGGTCGTAGGCCACCGTGCGCCGGTCCTCGGGCGCGGCGCGGAAGCGCCAGGCCAGCGCACCGTCGCGCGCGCGCAGGCACGTGACCGAGCCGTCGGCGCTGCCGAAGAGCACGCGGCCCTGCCAGATCGTCGGCGGCGAGTCCACCCGCCCACCGGCCTGGAAGGTCCAGCGCGCCGTGCCGTCCGCGGCACCCAGGGCCGTCACGCGGTGGGTATCGACCGACGCCACGACGACCAGCCCCCCGGCCACCACAGGGGCGCTCAGCCTGCCCGCGACCCGGGCCGCCCAGGCCTGCCGGAGCGTCGCCGGCACCGCCGCCGCCGTCGAGCCGCTGCGCAGCGCGTCGTGCCGGTAGGTCGGCCAGTCGGAGGAAGTGTCGAGTGTCGAGGTTCGAGTGTCGAGTGAAGACCCGTAGGCGGGGCCGCGCTCGAGGCGGTCGGCGTTGTCCGCTCGTCCCTCGTCCCTCGTGCCTCGTCCCTTCGCCGCCGCTGCGACCGCCCAGAAGCCGTAGAGCTTGGCCTCCATGTAGCATCCGCAGGTGTGCGACGGGCAGTACACCAGACCGTTGCAGGGCATGATCCCGTATTGGCAGACGCCGCGGATCCAGTTGTTTCGCGTGTGGTTCGTGCCGACGAGGTCGAGGAACTCGATGCCGCGGTGGCTGGTCATGATGTAGCGGTCGGTCGCCTTCTCGCGGTAGCAGCGATGGTGGTGGCCGGCGGTCTGGATGAGCTTGAGCAGCGGCGTCTGCTTCGTGACCTCGCCCGTGCGCAGGTCGCGGCCGCTGGAGAAGCCGGAGCCGAGCCACACGAGCCCGCCGATGACGAAGACGTCGGACGGCGAGCGGAAGCCGGCCGGGCAGGGGCAGTCCCAGAGCGTCTTGCCCGTCGCGGCGGCCAGGGCGGTGAGCCGGCCGCCGTCGGCCCACAGCACCACCCTGCCGCCTTCGCCCGCCGAAGCGGGGGCTTCGCCGCCCCGCGAAAGCGGGGCGCTGACGACCAGCGTGGCCGTGGACCAGCCGAGGCTCCGGCGCCCGATGCCCCGCCGCTTGCGGCCCTTGCCCTTAGCCTCGGCGCCGGCCTTCGCCCCGTCGAGCGGGCCCGATCGCCACTGCTCCTTCCCGCTCGTCAGGTCGAGGCACACCACCCCCCTGCCCGCCTGGAAGAATGCCCGCGAGCCCGCCGCGGCGAGGGTCAGCGGCATGAGGTTCGCCTTCGCCGGCTCGGCCCAGCGCCAGAGCGGCTCGCCGGTCTCTGCCCCCTCGCCCCGCCCCTGAGAGGCGGCGCGAGCGGGGGCACGGAACGCGACGATGGCCTTCTGGTTCGGGAAGGGGCCGCGCTTCGGGCCGACGCCGGCGTGCTCGGCCATGGGCGAGCCCGCGACGACCAGCAGCACGCTGCCGCTGAAAACGATCTCCTCGGCGTTGTCGGTGCCCTGGAACGTGCGCACGGTCTCGCCGGTCGCGGCGTCGAGCGCCGAGACCGGGGCGCCCAGGCCGAGCGGGGCGAACACCCGCTCGCCCGCGGCGACGAGCATCCTGGGGAGCTGCACGGGCCCGGAGCGGAACTTCTGGCGGTGCCACGCCCACGACGCCATGGGCCGCTTCCAGAGCATCGTGCCGCTGAAGGCGTCGCGCCCGACCAGCGACCAGTTGCCGACGACGGCCATGTCGGCCCCCGTCGCCTCGTCGACGATGTAGAAGATGCGGCCGCCCGTCGCGACGACCGAGCTGATGCTGGCCAGGGTGTGGTGGTTGCGCGTCCACGACGGGTCGGCCAGCCACTGCATGTGCCGCGGCGGCCCCACCCGCGTGTCGTGCGCCACCGCGTTGTTCGACGCGTCGTGGAGGTAGTGGGTCCACTCGTCGATATCCTTCGGCCGCGGCTTGACAGCCTTGACCCAGCCGCTCGGCTGTGCCACAGGCTGAGTGTCAAGTGTCGAGTGTCGAGTGTCAAGGGACCGGTCCTGGAAGAGGACCACGCCGCGGGGGGCGAGCACGCGAGCTATCTCTTCACTTGACACTGGACACTTGCCACTTATCACTACGAGACTGGCCAGGTTGTCGACGAACGGCAGGCGCTCGCCGCTCAGGCGGCTCACCGAGACCCTGCCGTCGAGCCCGCGGCTGTGGACGTGCGCGCGGGCCTTCGCGACGTTGGCGGCGTCGGCGTCGAGGCCGTGCACCAGGTAGCTGTCGCTCGCGCGGAGCGCGGCGGTGAGCGTCCCGTCGCCACAGCCCAGGTGGACGACGAGTCCGCCCTTGACGCCCGCCGCGGCCAGGATGTCCTTCGCCGGCGGCGCCGCAGCAGCAGCCGTCGACGAAACCATCGCCACCACGCACGCCAGCGCGCTGGCGCCGGCCAACCGCATTGCTCTCGGCATTCGGGGGTTCTCCTCTCGGGTCACTGGCTCTTGCCCAGGCACAACACCTTGCCGTCGAGGGTCGCCAGGTAGAGGCGCCCGCCGGCCGCGACCATGCCGTCCCAGACGGGGGCAGCGGCCAGCGGCAGCTCGGCCGCCGGCTTGCCGTCGGCCGTCGAGACGGCCAGGAGCCTGGCTCCCTGCGCCGCCCCGCTGGCGGGCGATGCCCGCCAGCGGGCCGGGGCATCGGGGTACGTGCCCCGCGCGTCGCCGACGGGGTCCTGGGGCCCCGCGACGAACAGGGTGTCGCCGGCGAGGACCATGGCGCGGACGGAGATGGGTACAGGTTGCTGCCACAGGAAGGTTCTGTTGACCCGCGGGCCCCTGCGCCTGGCCTTGGCCTTGGCCTTGGGCTGCGGCGCACCCGCTGGCGGGCGATGCCCGCCAGCGGGCAGGGGGCTCGGGGCGCCGAGCTTCGCGGCGAACAGTCTGTAGGTCGAGAAGCGGTGCGGCGGCCGGAAGTGGAAGACGCTGGCGCCGTCGATGCCGACGTGGGCGCCGTGCGCGAAGTAGCGGTCGCGCCCGTAGCCGTAGATGACGGGGCCGGCGACGGCGAGGATGCGGCCCGCCGGCACCGCGTTGCCCGTGTGGGGCCACCCGCCGTAGCCCGAGCCCATCTTCGTGCCCCACTGCCAGTAGGTGCGATGCCACCACGTGTCGTCGAGGAACCCGACCGACCCGAACAGGTGCGGCACACTGCCCGACTGGGGCTGCCCCTCGAGGTCGAACCGGGTGTGCCGCATGAAGAGGCTCGTGCCGTCGGACGACAGGACGTCGGGCAGGGTGCCGGGCATGGCCGTGCCGCGCGCGACCCTGGCGCGCTCCTCGCCCGTCGCGGGGTCGCGGCTGTCGATCCGGGTCGCGGTCAGCACCTTGCCCGTCGCCACGTCGAGCCGGTAGAGGGTGAGGCCGCCGTCGAGGTATGCCGAGCGCCCGGCCACCAGGCACGCCGCGCCGTCCTGCACGAGCACGCTGCCGTGCACGGGCCACGCCGATTCGAGCTGGCCGTAGGCCACGACCCGCCGATCCTCGGGCGCCGCGAGGAAGCGCCAGGCCAGCGCTCCGTCCGACCCGCGCAGGCAGGTCACCCAGCCGTCGGCGCTGCCGAAGAGCACCCGCCCGCCCGCGACCGTCGGCGGCGAGTCCACCCGCCCGCCGGCCCTGTAGCGCCACGCGGGCGTCCCGTCCGCCGCGTGGAGCGCGTGCACCGTGTGGGCGTCGATCTGCGCCACGAACAGCTTGCCTTCGGCCACCGTCACGCTGGTGAGCCTGCCGCCGAGCGGGGCCTGCCAGCGCTCTGCGACGGGCATGGCCACGGCCGCCGCGGTCACGCCGCTGCGGGCCGCGTCGTGGCGGTAGGTCGGCCAGGAGGCCGATGTGTCGAGTGTCGAGGTTCGAGTGTCAAGTGCTCCGAAGGCGGGGCCTTTCTCCAGACGGGTGGCTTCATCCGCTCGAACCTCGCCCCTCGAACCTCGTCCCTTCCGCGCGGGTGCGAGGCAGTTGAAGCCGTTGATCTTGGCCTCGATGTAGCAGGCACACGAGTGCGACGGGCAGTAGAGCAGCCCGTTCGACGGCATCACCCCGTACTGGCAGCCGCCGCGTGTCCAGTGGCTGGCCGTGCCCTTGCCCGAGGCCAGGTCGATGAACTCGACCCCCGCGCGGCCGAGCACGAGGAAGCGGCTGGTCGCCTTGTTGCGGTGGCATCGGTGGTGGTTCATGCCCACGTTGTAGAACTCGCCGTCCTTCGGGCGGGTCTTCCTCACCTCGCCGGTCAGCGGGTCGCGGCCCTCGGTGATGCCGGGCTCGGTGGCCCGCACCAGGTTGCCCGTCCACACGAGGCCGCCGGCCACCAGCACGTCCACGGGCGCGTTATAGCACTCCTTCGACGGGCAGTCCCAGAGCCGCTTGCCGGCCCTCGCGTCGTAGGCGATGAGCTGGCCTGGGGGCGCCTGGCCGCCGGCGCTGCTCACGGTCCACATCACCTGCCCGTCGCCCGTCGCGGCCTTGTTGGCGACCGACTTGGCGGCGCGGTCGGCGGAGAGGACGACGCCGCGGTGGACGACGAGGGTCGGGGCGGTCCAGGCCAGTCGGTTCGGGGTGGTCGGGCGGTCGGCTCGCCAGACCTCGCGGCCGGTGGCGGCCTCGAGGCAGTGGATCTCGCCCGGGCTCTGGAAGTAGACGCGGCCGCCGGCCACGGCGACGGTCGTGGGCATGAGCTCCGAGGTGTCGGCGTCGGCCTTCCGCCACGCGAGCTTCCCGCTCGCCGCGTCGAGGGCCACGAGCCGCTTCACGACGCGCCCGAGCAGGTAGCCGGGCCGCTGCGACTGGATCTTGGCCGCCCGCCGGCGCTTCGCCGCGGCCAGCTCCTTGGCCACCGTGCCGTCGCTCGCGACGACGAAGAGCCGCCCGCCGGCGCAGACGAACTCCAGGGCGCCGTCGGTGCCGCCGTATGTCCTGAGGGTCTTGCCGGTCGCGGCGTCGAGCGCGCTGACGGGCGCGCCGTAGCCGAGGGTGACGTAGACGGTGTCGCCGACGGCGACGAGCCGGCGCGCGATCTCGGGCGGGCCGCTGCGGAAGCCGCGCAGGTGCCACTCCCAGACGGGGATCGGCCGCCTCCAGAGCACGACGCCGCTGAAGGCGTCGCGCGCGACGAGCGACCACTTCGGCGGCAGGATCACGGCGGCCATCGGCCCCTCGTCCGCGATGTAGAAGATGCGGCCGCCCGACGACACGCAGGCGCTCACCGAGGCCAGGTGGTCGTGGCTGCGGGCGAACCGCGGCGCACCGACCCACTGGAGGTGGTGTGGCGGCCCGACCGCCGTGTCCCGCGACACCGCGTTGTTCGTCGCGTCGTAGAGGTAGTGGGTCCAGTCGTCGATGTTCCCCGGCCGCGGCTTCGTGGCCTTCGTCCAGCCTTCCAGGCCGGACGAGGCCGCAGTGTCGAGTGTCGAGTGTCGAGGGTCGAGGGAGCGGTCCTCGAAGAGGACCACCCCCCGGGGGGCGAGCACGCGAGCTACCTCTTCACTTGACACTGGACACTGGCCACTTGCCACTACGAGATTGACCAGGCCGTCGGTGTAGGGCAGCCGCGCGCCGCGCAGGCGGTCGGCCGAGACGGGGCCGTAGAGGCCCTGGGCCTGGATGTGCGTCCGCGCCTTCGCCACGTTGTCAGGGTCGGCGTCGAGCCCGTGGACGAGGTAGCTGCCGCTGGCGCGCAGCGCGGCCGTGAGGGTGCCGTCGCCACAGCCGAGGTGGACGACGAGTCCGCCCTTGACGCCCGTCGCCTGGAGAATCCGCTGGGCCTGCCCTGCCGCGCCGACTTGCCCAGCATGGAGTGACAGATGGACGCTCGCGGCCAGGACCATCGCCGCGACGAGAGCCCCCGACAGCATGCACGGTTTCGTCCTCATCCAGGCCTCCTTCCGACGCCCAGAGATGCTCGCCGCCAGCCCGCGACGCCGGGCTCACTTCCCAGCGATATCCACGGGACCGAACTCCGAGTAAGCGGCGTCCACGGCGTAGCCGACGTGGGTGACGGCCTTGAGCGGACGGGCGAGCGGCGCCTCGACGGTGACGTTCTTGACCGTGAGGGTGACCTTCTGGGCCTTGAGGTCCACGGTGACGGTCAGCGGCACCAGGCCGTCCTTGCTTATCTCGAGGGGCTTGCTCGACTGCTTGCCGTCCTTGTAGGTGCCCTGGGTGATGAAGGCGCTCTGCGCCTGGAGACGGACGCCGCACTTGATGAGCTGCTCGTCCTTCGCGCCGTCGCCGAAGGCCAGCAGGCCGTTGATGAGGAACCGCCCCTGGCCGGCCTGGACGGTGCGGAACGTGGTCTTGAGCTGCGCCCGCTGCGTGAGCGGCTTGTCGAGCTTGTTGACGGCGTATCCGAAGCGGTTGCGCTCGTTGCCGCGCAGGGCATAGCCGAGCTTGGCCTGGAGCACGGCGCAGTTGACCACACGGCTGAAGTCCTTGTCCTTGCGCACCTCGGGCGGGCGTAGGTAGTCGGGCTCGAGCGGCGGCTCGGCGCTCCTGGTCTGGACGGGCTCGCCGGCCAGTGGCAGCGCGGTGGCGCCGTCGCCGGCCAGGCAGAGCACGCGGCCGTCGGCCGTCGCGACGTAGAGCCGGCCGTAGGCCGCAGCCATGCCGTCGAACACGGGCACGGCGTCGAGCCGGTAGCGCGCCGCGGGCTTGCCGTCCGCCGCGGCGACGGCCCACAGGCGGCCGCCGAGCTTCCCGGCCCACGCGTCGCGCTGCTGGCGCAGCTTCGCCTGCACCTCCTCGTCGTCGGGCAGGCGGAACGAGCGGCGCTCGTCGATGACGTCGGGCGGGCCGGCCACGAACAGCGTGTCGCCGGCCTTGACCATCGCCCGCACGATCACCGACGGCTGCTCGTGCATCCACCGGAACCTCACGGCCGAGAGCTGCTCGAGCGGGAAGGCGCTCCGCAGCCTCCAGTCGCTCGACGTGCCGTTGCGCCGCCGCGACCGCGCGTTCATCCGCCCGACGGACCGCCGCACCTCCTGGATCCTGTCTGGGTCCATCTTGCGGTCGGCCGCGTAGAGCAGGTACTCGAACACCGACGAGTTGGTGATGTACTCGGGCCGGCGGCCGTAGCCGTAGACCCGCGCGTCGTCGAACACGAGCAGCCGCCCCCACGGCGCGTAGCGCGCCGCCTGGAACCAGCCGCCGTAGCCGCCGCCCATCGCCCGGCCGAAGAGCCAGTAGGAGCGGTGGAACCACGAGTCGTCCAGCAGCCCGACCTGGCAGAAGATGTGGGCGTCATCGCCCACCTGCTCGACAAACGGCTCGGGCGCCACCGCCAGGCGCTTGCCCGCCATGTCGAAGCGCTGGGTCCGCATGTAGAGGCGCTTGCCGTCGCTCGAGAGGATGTCGGGCAGCGCGACGGGCATGGTGAGGCCTTTGACGTGCACCTGGAGGTTCTTGCCGCTCTCGGGGTCCTTGTCGTCCATCGCCGTCATCGAGAGCTGTCGGCCGGTCTTCGCGTCGAGGCGATAGAGCCGCATGCCGCCGTCGAGGAACACCGAGCGGCCCGCGACGAAGCACGCGACGCCGCCCTGGACGAGCACGCTGCCGTGGACCGGCCACACCGACTCGACCTGCTCGTAGGCCACGTGGCGCCGGTCGTCCGGCCCGGCGAGGAAGCGCCAGGCGAGCGCGCCGTCGGCCGCGCGCAGGCAGTAGACCCACCCGTCGGCCGAGCCGAACAGGCACCGGCCCTGCCAGATCGTCGGCGGCGAGTCGATCCGCCCGCCGGCGATGAACGCCCAGGCCGGCGCGCCCGTCTTCGCGTCGAGCGCGTGCAGCGTGTGGTCGTCGACGGTCGCCACGAACAGCTTGCCGCCGGCCACGACAACGCTGCTGAGCCTGCCGCCGAGCTTCGCCTGCCACGCCTGCTTCAGGCTCGCAGGGACGGCCGCCGTCGTGCTGCCGCTCCGCTCGCCATCGTGACGATAGGTAGGCCATTCGACTGGTTCCGGGTTCCAGGTTCCAGGTTCCGGGTTCCCGCCATAGGCGGGTCCCTTGACGAGCCGCCGGGCGGCGGGC
>CBFDBL010000191.1:0-9516 GCA_965603035.1 uncultured bacterium | reverse complement strand
CTGGGGCGAAAGGCGGCCGCTGGCGGCGAAAGCTGGTGAGAAATGCGGGCTAGACAGCTTCCAGCGATCCACCGCCGTTCGGGGGCCGGCCTTCGCCCTGAAGGGCGAGACTCCAAGCAGTTTGGCGCGCGTTCGGAGTCCACGCCTTCAGGCGTGAGTTGGGCCACCGTGGGCCAGCCAGCCTGGGGACCCGTCACGCCGAATCGGTGCAGGCTATCGAGGCCCGAATGGCGTGGAGATAGGGCTTGGCCAGCCCGCTTGCGGGCGGGAGAGCGTAGCCCGCGGCGTAAGCCGTGGGATCGCGGCGCCAGGCCAGGACAGCCCCTTCAGGGGCGTAAGAGACCTGTGACGATCCCAGCAGATATGGGCAAAGATGAGGGCTCACGCCCTGGGCTACAATCTATCGCCCTTCGGGCTGGCCTGAGGGCATCGTGAGGGTCGAAGACGATGGCGAAAGCCCTATCTCCACGCCATTCAAGACTAGACCCAGGCAACGTGGCTGGGTGGCCGCGGCGGCAGACCCGCACCACGGCGGGCCTGTGAGCCCTATCCGTCCTGTCGGTCGCTGGCACAGCCGCCGCCCTGCCGCCAGCATTCTCTGCGGCGAAGGCCGACCACCGAATACCGCTCCTGCCGCATGGACACGCCCTCCCCGCCCCGCGCTCGTCCCCCCGCTCCGCGGGGGGACGCACGCGCTGCCGCTCCGCGGCACGACGGAGCGCGCCCCCCGCGCGGGAGCCCGACCATGATGGCTCGTCACGCACCGGCCGCGGAGCGGCGGGGACCCCGTCCCCCCGCGGAGCGGAGGGACGAGCGCGGGCGGGCGCCGAGCGCGGGATGGCGGGAGGCGGCGGCTACTTCGCGCCGAACCAGACGGGGCTGGACCAGGCGATCTCGTCGTCGGTCTGGATGACGCGGACGTAGTAGTAGCTGCGGCCGCCGAGCGGCGCGCGGTCGATGAAGACGACGTCGGCCTCCCGGCCCTTGGGCTGGTGGGTGTAGACGAAGGCGTTGTTGCGGCAGACCTCGATCGTCTTGATGGGCATGGGGGCGCGGACGCTGATCTTGACGGGCAGGGTCTGGCAGTCGGACGCGGGCTCGCGGCAGGCAGTGCCCATGAGCTCGCCGTTGACCCGGACGTCGAGCAGGATCTTGGCCGCGGTGGTGCCGTAGCAGCGGCGCGCCCTGAGCGCGTCGAGGATCGCCTCGCGGGTCAGCTCGGGCGCCCACACCGCGGCCTTGCCATAGCCGCCCCCGTGGTCGGGGCTGGCGATCGCGCCGATGACGATGCCGCGAGCCCAGGCGTCCTGGATGAAGTAGCCCTTCTTCGGCGTCGAGCGCTTCGCCTCCCGCAGCGTGCCCTGGAACTCGTAGCTGCCGCGGGTCTGGAAGATCTCGGCCACCGGCTGCGCCACGTCGTCGTGGAAGCCCCAGTCGGTCGGCACGTTGCCCGTGTCGGCGAGCTGGTGCGGGATGTTCACGAAGTTGGCGTTCATCTTCCGCAGGTCGTCCCAGAGCTGTGCGGGGGTCTGGCCGTTCTTGGAGTCCCACCACCGCGGGAAGTAGGTGTCGGCGAGGATGAGGTTGCGGTGGCCGTAGTAGCCGTAGGGGTGCTTGGCGCTGTACTTCTCGAAGCTGGAGGTCCACTCCTCGCCGAGGAAGGTGAGGAATCGGCCGGGGTCGTCGTTGAGCCGCGCGAGCTTGGCGAGGTAGCTCCACAGGTAGGGGTTGATGTTGTAGCCGTGGTCGGTGCAGCAGGCGAAGTCGTGGACGGCGATGTCGCGCATGCACTGGTAGCTCTCGTCCACGCTCTGGTCGCCGAGTCGGTTGCAGACGCTGATGTCGGTGTGCTCGTGGAGGTCGCCGAAGTAGAGGTGGAGCTTCTGGCCCCTGAACGTGATGGAGGGGGTGGGCAGGTCCTCGCCGTGCTGGACTCGGAGGCTGCCTGCCTCGAGGGGCTCTGGTGGCTCGACGAGCGGCTCGAGGTCGGGTGCGGCGGCGAGGGGCGCCTGGGCCGTGTCGGCGGTGGCGAGCAGGATGTGGCTGGTGGCCTGGAGGGTGCGGCCCACCTCCGACCAGGTCCTCGGCAGGTCGTCGCACTGTAGGGCGACGACGGCCTGGCCGTCCGCGAGTGCGAGGCCGGGGCGATTGTCCATGCCCTTGCGGGTCGAGAGAGCCTGGGGCGGCTGCCACTGGCGGCCGTTCCAGCAGGTCACCAGCGCGTCCCAGCCGCTGCGCGGGAGGCGGGGCTTGAGGAAGGCGAGCCACAGGCGGCCCTTCGCGTCGAAGAGTGCGGTGGGCGCCTCGCAGCGGGCGGCGTAGAGCGGCGAGGTCCTGGCGTAGCGCTTGGGCGCGAGGAGTCCCTGGGCGGTGACCTTGGCGACCAGGATGCGTCGGTGGTTGGTGCGTCCGATGTTGTAGCGCTCGGTGCGGGCGTTCTCGTAGAGGAGCCACAGCTCGTCGCCGCGCGCCAGGAGCTGTGCGTGGCGGTCGATCGTCGGCGCGCGGGTCAGCCGCCGCGCGGTGCCCCACGTGCCGTCGGCCGCGCGCTGGCGGAGGACGATGTCGTAGTTGTTGCTCTGGAAGCTGTGCCAGGCGACGGCGAGCTCGCCGCCGTCGAGGAGGGCGACCGACGGGCAGTAGCTCGAGACGCCGGCGGGGCTCACCGCCTCGGGCTTCGAGACCTTCCCGTCGCGAAGCCGTGCGACGAACACCTGGCGGCGACCGTTGCGGTTCGACTCCCAGGCGAGCCACAGCTCGCCGTCGCGCCAGGCCGCGGCCGGCTTGCAGTCCACCGCCGCGTGCGACGTGACGGCGACGGGCTTGCCCGGGCCGTCGGGCCCGCAGGTCGCGGCATAGACGTCCCAGTTCCCGTCCACCTCGGCGGCGTAGACCACGGCGACCTGCTCGCCGGCAGGGACGGCGCGGATGCCGAACACGTAGGTGCCCTTCCCGCCGACGACCTGCCACGTGCCCTTCGGCGCGAGCTTCTTGCCGTCGAGCGCGTAGCGCGCGACCTGGAGCGAGTCGGCGCCGTCGCAGACGGTCTTGCGCTTGCCCTCGCGCGGCGCGAGCGGGCGGAAGCTGAGCCAGGCGGCGTACAGACTGCCGTCGGCCGCGGCGGCGAGCGCGGGCTCGTCGTTGAAGCCCTTGCCCTGCGAGACGGACAGCAGACCCGGCATGGCGGTCTCGTAGAGCGCGACGTCGTCCACCCACAGCCGCCCGGCCGGCTGGTCGCTCCACGACGAGGGGCCGACCAGGTCGAGCTTCAGCGTCCCGCTCCGCGGCACGGCGATGGTGGCCTGGTAGCGCCGCCACCTCGCCGGCACGCCGTTCCACGCCTGGAGCGACACGCGCTGCCGCTGGCCGGGCAGGGTGGCCCAGAACACCATGCGGGTGCCGTGGGTCGCGCGCGCCCAGCACTCGAAGCGATAGCGGTTGCCCGCGGTGACCTTGACGTCGCGGGTGAGGCTGAGCGCCTGGTTCCTGCCTTCGATCTCGCCCGTGACGCAGGCCCGGCCGGTGTGGGCCGCGTCGGGCTCGGTCACCAGCTTCTGCTTCGGGTCGAGGGTCCAGCCGGCGGAGCCGTCCTCGAAGCCTGGGTTCGACAGCAGGTTGACGGGCTCGGCGGCCAGGGCGACGCTGGCGGCGGCGAGCAGGCAGGCGAGCGCGCGGCGCATGGTCGGGCTCCTTCGCGATGGTGACGGGCCGGCGTATTATGGCGCCCGGGCCGAGGGCGGGCAAGCGGCCTTGTATCCGCAGCCCGCCTGGCGCGCAGAAGAGACTCCCGCTGTCTTCTCCTGCCCGGCTCGGCAAGCTCGCGGGCCCTGTGGGCGCTTGAAGTCGCGGGCGAGAGCGCGTACAGTGCGGGCCGTGGGAGGCGCCGCGGCGCGCGCTCTCGCGGAGGGAGATGAGATGGACAGGCGAGCTGGGGCTGTCCCGCTGTTGCTGCTCGCGGCGCTGGGCTCTGCCGCGATGCCGGGGGCCTCGGGCGCGGAGCCCGGCCAGGCGAAGTACTCGGAGACCTTCAGCACCCCGCTTTGGCTGGCCGACGGCAAGCGGGTAGCCTTCGTCCGCCGGCGGGTGAAAGAGACGATCCAGTACCTCCTGCTCGATGTCCGCCGCGTGCGGGAGCAGCGGGTCGAGCTGCTCGTCGTGGACGTGGACGCGGGCGAGCAGAGCCGCCTGCGCAGGTGGGAGCAGTCGGTGCAGGTGGAGCTTGCGGCGTCGCCGACGGAGCGTCGGCTGGCGTGGGCGGAGCCGGGCGGCCTCTTCCTCTACGACGCGGCGGCGAAGCAGGAGGCACGCATCGCGGAGAATGCCACCGGCATCGGGTTCACCCCCGACGGCAAGGCGCTGGTGTTCCGGGCCGCGGGGGCCGATGGCCGCGCCGTGAGGCTCCACCAGGTGGTCTCGGGGCGTCAGCTCACCCTCGCGACCTCGACGGAGAGGAGCGAGTGGTTCCCCCTCGGCGATGGCAGCATCGTGGTGGTGGGGCCGGCGGTCGCGCAGGTGTTCGGGTCGGACGGCGTGCGGCGGCGCGTGCTGTGGTGGGCCGAGCTGGAGGCCGCTCGACGCTGGCGGGATTCACGGCGGACGTCGCGCTATGGACTGAGCCTGTCGCCCGACGGCTCGCGCGGCGTGGGCTTCTACGGCCATTCGCTCTACGTGCGCGACGCGCAGTCGGTCCGCAAGGTGGCGACGTTCGACGAGCGGGTCGAGTTCCGTGACCGCTCGAAGCAGGCCGAGAAGGAGTTCCTGAAGCTCTCGACGAGTCCCGAGGCCCTCTTCGCCGATCCGCCGAAAGGCGACGCCGCGCGAGCCGTGGCCGTGGACGCCCTGCGGCTCGCCGGCCCGAAGGGCCTGGCCGCGGCGATGGCGGCGTTCGACAGCTCCAACACCGACGCCCAGTGGCTCGCGGGCCAGGCGCTCGCCCAGCTCGTGGGGCCGCAGGACACGGCGCTCATCGAGACGGCCATGCTCCACCCCAGCAAGCGGGCGCGGCAGGGGTTCCTCTACCCGCTCCTGCGCCGCGACCCGGCCGTCTACCGCGAGGCGCTCAACCGCGCGCTCGCACGCCCCTTCCCCCGCAGGGACGACGCGCAGGACGCCAAGCGCACGGCCCAGCGCGCCGTCATCGAGGCCCTGCCGGACAACGGCGCCGCCCTGCTCGCGCCCGAGACGCTGCGCGCCGCACTCACCAACCCTCGCAGCTACGTCGGCACCTGGGCCATCCGCGCCATGGCCACCACCGGGGACCCCCGATTCCGCCCCGACCTCCGCGCCATCCTCCGCGACGGCCCCGACCACCTGCGCAAGGGTGCCGCCTTCGCCCTTCTGCGATTGGGCTCCAGGGATGGCCTGCCGCTCCTCGAAGCCCAGCTCGAGGAGCCGCGGCGCGCCGATACCGTGCTCTACTACGTGAGCACTGCCATGCAACACAGGCCCGAGCCGACCTGGATGTGCCCGCTGCTGCTGCGCTTCCTCCGCAATGCCGCGAGCCGCCAGTTCCCGGCGTCCGCGCAGATCGCCGGCGCCTGTCACGCGCTCTTCTGCCTGACCGGCCGCTTCGTCGGCCCGCCCCCCGAGAAGTGGATGGCCGACCCCAGCAAGCCCATCCTGCCGCCCCGCGCCGAGGACCTGGCGGCCTGGCGGCGCGGGTGGGAGGCGAGCCGCAGCAAGCGACCCGCTGAGTGGCTCGTCGCCGCCCTGCTCTCCCCCGGCCCGCATCCCCAGGGCTTCGAGAGTCACCTCGTGACGACCCTGAGGCGCATGGCCGCTCCGCAGGACGCCCCGCTGCTGAAGCAGCTTGCTGCTCACAAGCACAGCACCGTCCGCGCCTTCGCGCTCCGCAGCCTCGAGTACTTCGAGGCGGGCGGCATCCCGCCGCACGCGCGGCGGCCCCAGGCTGCCCCGGAGCCGGCGGACAAGACGCTCGCGCCGCTGCTGGCGGCCCTGCGGAGCCGCGACCCCGCGGTGCGCGAGAACGCGGCGCGCGCCCTCGCCGCGCGCCGCGACCCCGCCGCGCTGGCCGCGCTGCTCGAGGCCGCCAGGGACGACGACCTCTTCGTCCGCCAGGGCGCCGTCCTGGCGCTCCTGCGCATGGGCCGCTCGGCCGTCGAGCCGCTCGTCGCGCCGCTGCGGGCCGGGCGCTCGCCGGACGCGCAGGTCGCCCCCGCCGACAAGGCCAGGGCGACCCGCGTCATCGCAACGCTCGCCGTCGGGCTCCAGAGCCAGGAGTGGCAGGTGCGCGACGCCGCAGCCTGGGCACTGGCCCAGACGCGATCTCCCGAGGCCATCGAGCCCCTCATCGCGGCCATGGGCGACGCCGACGAGCGGGTCCGGCGGACCGCCGTCCTCGGCGTCTCCTGGACCAAGGACGGCCGCGTCGTCCAGCCCCTCATCGCCAAGCTCGAGGACCCGTCCCGCGAGGTGCGCTACCGAGCCGCCGTCCGCCTCATCCGGCTCAACGACCCCATCGCCGTCCTCCCCTTCATCGAGCTGCTCCAGTCGAAGGACTGGCGCGACCGCAACATCGCCGCCTCGGCCCTCGGCTCGCTCAAGGACCGCGTGGCCACCAAGCCGCTCATCGCCGCGCTCGAGGAGCCCAACCGCAGCGTCCGCGACACCGTGGCGCGAGCGCTCGCCGAGCTCGCCGACCCCCGCTCCCTCGACGCACTCCTCGGGGCGCTCGACGACAAGAGCTGGTACGTCCGCATGTCCGCTGCCGAGGGACTCGGCGCCATCGGCGACGCCCGCGCGCTCGGCCCCCTCGTCGGGCTGCTCGAGGACGGCAACGGCAGCGTCCGCTCAGGCGCCGCCTCCGCCCTCGGCAACCTCGGCGACCCCCGGGCCATCGAGCCCCTCGTCCGCACGCTGCGAGCCGACAAGGAAGCGCAGTGGAACGCCGCCCAGGCGCTCGCCAGGATGAAGGACCGCCGAGCCATCGAGCCCCTCATCGAGGCGCTCGCCGACAAGGACTCCTCCGTGCGGAGTCGCGCGGCCTGGGCGCTCGCCAAGATCACGGGGCAGAAGCTCGGCCCCGACCCCTCCAAGTGGCACCAATGGTGGCAGGCCGAGAAGCAGAGGAAGCCGTAGCCGCCGAGCCGATGGCGTGAAGGAGCGACGGTGACACTGAGCCGAGCGACCCAGGTTCTTGCGACACTGATCGGGCTCTCGGGCTACGGCGCGCCGGGGGCGCCGCCGCCGAGCCTGCTGCGCGACGGCGGCTTCGAGGCGACGTCGCAGGCGTGGGCGGCCCTCGGCAAGCCGCGCTACGCGCTCGACCCCGACGCGGGCCGGCGCGGCGGAGCCCTGCGCTACCGCAAGACCGACGACGAGGGCGAGGAGAACTCCCACTTCGACCAGATCGTCGCCGTCCGGCCCGCCACCGTCTACGTCGCGAGCGTGTGGGCGAAGGGCTCGGGTGCGCTGCGGCCCGTGCTGCGGGTCGCGACGATGGAATGGCAGGACCTCGCCGTGGCGCAGGCGACGCGCGCGGGGCGCTGGCAGCGGCTCGAGGCGGTCTTCGAGTCGGGCGAACACGCGCAGGTGCGGGTCCAGCTCTTCGGCGGCGCGCTCACGGCGCAGCGGGAGTCGGCGGTCGGGACAAGCTGGTTCGACGACGGGGCGCTGCGGGAGGCCACGGCCGAGGAGGTCCGCGCGATGCACGAGTGCGAGGTGACGGTGGACGCAGCGGCGGTGGTGCGGCCGATCGACCCGCGGGTGTTCGGCGTCAACACGCTGTTCATGGTCGAGGACGACGCGTCGCTGGCCGACGGGAAGATCGCGGCACACCTCAAGGCCATGCCCTGCCGCCTGCTCCGCTATCCGGGCGGCGACATGGCCGACAACTACCTGTGGAAAACCCACAGCCTCGACGACCCGAGGCACTGGCCGCGCATCGGCGGGCCGCAGACGACCGACACCGACGAGTTCATGGCCCTCTGCCGACAGGTCGGCGCCGAGCCCATCCTCGTCGTCAACCTCGAAACCGGCTTCGTCCACAACGACCTCGACCGGGCCGTGCGCGACGCCGCCGACTGGGTCGCCTACTGCAACAAGCAACACGACTACGGCGTGAAGCTCTGGGAGATTGGCAACGAGACCTACCTCTACGTCAAGGGCAAGCACAAGCGCGCGCGGGTCACCGCGCGGCAGTATGGCCAGGCCCTCGTCCGGTTCGCCACGGCGATGAAGGCGGTGGACCCGAGCATCCGCCTCGGCGCGATCGGCCCGATGAGCGCGACAACCGTGAGCAACTGGGAGGAAGGCGAGCCGCGCGAGCCCTGGTGGCCTGCGGTCGTCGCGGCCGCAGGGCCGCGCATCGACTTCGCCGTCGTCCACCGCTACTACGGCTGGGGCGGGCTCGACTACGAGCGGTTCGCGCGCCAGCCCATCGGCGTCGGCGAGCCTGTCGCCGCGCTCAAGGCGTTCCTCCGCGAGCGCCTCGGGCGCGACCTGCCCATCGCACTCACCGAGTGGAACCTCGGCCGCCACGGCGGGCTCCAGGGCATGGCCGCCGCCATCGTCATCGCAGAGCAGCTCGCCGACTACGTACGCGGCGGCGTGGACCTCGCCACCTTCTGGCCGCTCCGCATGCCCGGCCGCGGCCGCTCGTTCCGAGCCCTGCTCGACACCCAGACCCGCGAGCCGCTCGTCGCCTACCGCGTCATGCAGCTCCTCGCCTCGAACACGCGGGAGCAGCTCGTCGCCGCCTCGACCTCGCAGCCGCGGCTCGTGCCCTTCGCCAGCCGCGGCGCCGACGGCAAGAGCCTCGCCGTCTTCCTGCTCAACAAGTCCACCCACGCCGCCGGCCTCGACGTCACCCTCCGCCTCGCCGGCCTGCGCCCGGGCACGGTCGCGGCCAGGGTGCTCACCGCCCCCGCACTGGGTTCCGAGGACCTCGTGCTCCGCGAGTTGCCGCTCGCCCGCCGGCGCCGCGGCTGGGCCATGCACCTCCCGCCCCACTCCATCGCGCTCGTCACCTGCACGCCCTGAGCCCTCGCCTCCCGGCGCCTGTCACCGCCTCGCCCCGCACGGCATCCCGGCCGCAGGCCTTGCCGCTCCGCGCCCTGCGACGCGCGTGCGCTGCCCGACCGCGAGCGATAGTTCCACACTTGCGCAAGTGTGGAACTCTTCCCTCGGCCCCCGACGCTCGGCGAGAGCGGCTGCTGCGGGTGCTGGGGCCTCGCTGAGGCAATGCCCGAGCGCCCGTTGTGCGGCTGCATCAAGCTCCGGGGCACAAGCATCATGCCCGTCGGCCACGGGCTGGGAGCCTGTGCCACGGGTCCGGGCAGGGTATTCCCTGTGCGAGGCCCCACAGCGGCGTGCCTGGCGCAGGGCGCCGAGATCCGCTGGACGCCGCGGCGACCGCGAGCGATAGTTCCACACTTGCGCAAGTGTGGAACCCTTCCGTCGGCCCCCGACGCTCGGCGAGAGCGGCCGCTGCGGGTGCTGGAGCCTCGCTGAGGCAATGCCCGAGCGCCCGTTGTGCGGCTGCATCAAGCTCCGGGG
>CBFDBL010000190.1:0-9519 GCA_965603035.1 uncultured bacterium | reverse complement strand
GTCAGCCAACTGGGTCCTTCGTCGCCTCCGAGCGTCGCTCGTACGAGAAGCCGGGTCCCCCAAGGCCGGCAGGAAACCCTTCTTCTCCACCCCTATAGGCCATAGTCGCCCGGCAAATGACCGTTGCCGCCGGACCTACGGAGCGACGGCGCGACCTATCCTGTTGGCACAAGGAAGCCTGGGGCGGAACCCTCTGCCACAAGTTTTTCCCGGGAGTCGCTCTACTTTTTCTTTGCTGTCGCTCGACCGCCGCTTCTCACGCGTAGCAGGCCGCGTAGCGCTCCATCGCGTCCATCAGTGCCCTGACATTCTCGAGCGGCGGGCCTGGGTAGAGGCCGTGGATGAGCATGAGGCCGCCCTCGGCGCTGCCGAGGGTCTCGACGGCGCGGCGGACGTGGGCGTCGATCTCGGTGGGCGTGCCGAAGCGGGTGACGCTCTGGCGATCGATGTCGAGGTCGATGCAGACGCGGCCCCGGAGGTGGGCGGCGATCCAGTCGATGCCGTTCACCAGGTCCTGGAGGTTCAGGACCTCGACGCCGCCGTCGATGAGGTCGTCGGCGAGGGCGCGGACGTCGCCGTCGCTGTGCATGTGGATGATGCAGCCCGCCTCGCGGGCGGGGGCGATGAGGCGCCGGTAGACGGGCTGGATCCAGCGGTGGAAGAGGGCAGGGGACAGCATCGGGCCGCGCTGCATCCCGAGGTCCTCGGGATAGCCCATCCACTCGACCCCGAGCTCGAGGTAGCGGCGGACCGTCGCGGCGTTGAAGGCCTCGACCATCGCGATCAGGCGGTGGAGCCGCGGCTCGTCGTCGGCCATGTCGAAGAGCAGGTCGGCGTAGCCCCGGATGTAGCTGAGGGTGAGGAAGGTGTGGCCGTGGCGCAGGCCGCCGCGGGCCAGGCGCCCGTGGGCCTTCGCGTGGCCGATGCCCTCGGCGATGCGGCCCCAGTCGCGGGCGCCCCAGCCGTCCTCGTGCTCGGGGTCGGGCGGCGCGTAGCCGGCGAAGGCGTCCCAGCTCGCCAGCGGATGCTCGACGGCGGCGCCCGTCAGCCCGTCCTCGGGCGTCTCCCACGTGCAGCCCCAGCCGTCGGTGTACCGCACCCCCGCCCGCTGCCACGGCGCGTAGCGCGGCCGCACCGGCTCGTCCGACGGCCTGAAGCCTGGGAACAGGAGCGGGTGGTCGGCCATCAGCTCCTGGAGCGCGTCGTGCGGATAGTGGTTCCAGCACGGCGCGCTGACGTGGAAGCGTGTCGGGATGAGCTCCGGCCGCTCGAAACGAGCTGCCCGGAGCCAGTCGTCGCGCTGGCTGGCCATGGGTCGTCTCACATCCGCCACGGCTCGCGCATGGGCCGCCAGAGCATGCGGCTGGCCTCGGGGTCGTTCAGGATCTCCTCCTTCACGGGATCCCAGCGGACCGGTCGGCCGAGGCGCAGGGCGATGTTGGCGAGGTGGGCAGGGATGATCGAGTGGTGGCCGATCTCGATCGGCGTGACGGGCTCCTGGCGCGAGCGGACGCAGTCGAGGAAGTTGCGGCGATGGCCCTGGCGGTGGCCCTCGGCGGGGCTGGCGAGGCGGGTCTCGTTCGGGCCGATGGTCTCGCGGAGCAGGCTCTTGGGCTCGGCCTCGATGACGCCGCCGCGGCGGACGTAGACCTTGCCGCGGGCGCCGACGAACGTGATGCCGCCGCGCACGTAGTTGGCCGAGCCGACGTGCATCACCAGCCCGTCGGCGTAGCGGCACTGGAAGCGGAAGCGGTAGGCCGCGTCCCAGAGGCCCTCACGAGGGAACTCGCCGGTGCCCTCGACCTCGACCGGCCCGGTGCCGTCGGCGCCCATGCCCCAGTGTGCGATGTCGAGCTGGTGCGCGCCGTCGTCGGTCACCTGCCCGCCGGAGTAAGCGAGGATCCAGCGGAAGTTCCAGTGGCAGCGGTTCGTGGTATAGGGCTCCCAGGGCGCGGGGCCGAGCCAGCGGTCGTAGTCAAGGCCCTCGGGCACAGGCATCGCGGGCTGCGGCTCGAGGCGGTGGGCCATGGGCTTGCCCTGCGGGCGGAAGCCCTCGGCGAGGCCGACCTCCACGCGCTGGAGCTTGCCGAGCCGGCCGTTGCGCACCAGCTCGCAGGCGAAGCGGAAATGGCGGGTCGAGCGCTGCCAGCTCCCCATCTGCCAGACGATGCCCTGGCGCCGCACGGCCTCGACCATGGCCCTGCCCTCGCGGATGGTGAGCGCCAGCGGCTTCTCGCCGTAGATCGCCTTGCCCGAGCGGATGGCGGGGATGGCGCAGGCGGCGTGCCAGTGGTCGGGGATCGAGATCACGAGCGCGTCGAGGCTGGGATCGGCGAGCAGCTCGCGGAAGTCGCGCACCGCCTTGCAGCCCTGGGTCTTGTATGCCTCGTCCGCGACCTTGGCGGCGGCGCGGGCGCGGGCGGCATCGACGTCGCAGCAATGGGTGATCTGGCAGTCGGCCTCCTGCACGAAGCCCTTGACATGGCGCAGCCCCATCGAGCCCAGGCCGATCATCCCCAACGTGATCCGGTCGCTCGGCGCGGCCCTGCCCCTGCCGAGCGCCGTCACCGGCACGACCCACGGGGCGGCGGCGACGGCGGCGCTCTTGAGGAATGTCCGTCGCGTGGGGCTCTGGCATCTGTTCATTCGGCCTTCCTCGCCTGCTCACGCGCCGCGACGAGCAGCTTGATCCACTCGCCGACGTAGTGGCCGTGGTCGTGGAAGGTGCGGCCGCTCACCAGATTGCCATCGACGACGCAGGCGGCGTCCACGAAGATGCCGCCGCAGACCTCGAGGTCGAACTGGCACTTCGGCACCGTGGCCATCCGCCGGCCCTCGACGCAGCCCGCGTAGGCCGGGATCTCGACGCCGTGGCAGACGCAGCCGATGGGCTTGCCGGTCTCAAAGAAGTGCCGAGTGATGCGCACCAGGGCCTCGTCGTAGCGGATGTACTCGGGCGCGCGGCCGCCGCTGAAGAAGATGCCGACGTAGTCCTCGGGCACGACGTCCGCGAAGGCCACGTCGGCCTCGATGGTGTAGCCCTCCCACTCCTTCGTGATCGTCCAGCCCGGCTTCACCTCGTGGAGCACCATCTGGTAGCGGCGCTTCTCGGGCGCGGCCACCACGGGCTCGAAGCCTTCCTCCTGCACGCGGTAGTACGGATAGAGTGTGTCCACCGTCTCGGTGGCGTCGCCGACGATGAAGAGGACCTTGTCGGCCATAGCGGCCTCCTGCGCAATGCCAGACGCCAGATCGGGCAGCGATGACGCGCGGCATCGAGACGAGTGGAACTCTCACAGCTTCGCCAGGCACTCCTCGAGATGCTTCTGGGCTCTGAGGATCTCGGCAGTCACCTCCGCCGCGGTGTCCATGATCGGGATGCCGCGCGGGGTCGGGTGCATGAAGACGCAGGTCCAGCCCCGGTAGCCGATCCTCTTGAGCGCGGCGAGGAGCGGCACGAAGTCGAGGGGGCCGCGGCCGGGCATCTGGAGGTGCTCGTCCTCGCGCGGCATCTTGCGCATGCAGCCCTTGCCGTGCTGCCAGGCGTAGAAGTGGACGAGCCGGTCGCCGAGCGCCGCGATGAGGTCGGCGATGAGTTGGGGGTCCTGCGGCAGGTGGTAGGGTGCGAGCGCGATGCCGATGTGCTTCGAGGGCGCCAGCTCGGCGAGCCACTTCATCGAGTCGGGCGAGCAGATCAGGTTGTTCCCGTGGTTCTCGACGCCGATGGTCACGCCGTGGCGTTCGGCGGCGGCGACGTGCGGCTTCATCTTCTCGGCGAACTGGCCGACGGCCTTCTTGAGATCCGCGCCCTCGAGACCGCGCGGGCCTTTGCCGCCGCAGATGAGGATCTTGGCGCCGAGCTTCGCCGCGACCTTCATCTCGCCCTGGAGGCCGAAGGGCCCGAGGTCGTAGCGGGTGAGGATGCCGAGGCCGACGCCGTGCCTGGCGAGCAGCGCGGCGAAGGCGTCGTGGCCCATCGCGTCCATCTGCTCGCGCTGGTTGCCGTGCTTGCGGGGCCAGATGTCGATGTGCCTTGCCCCGGTCCTGGGCACCTCGGGCACGATCTCGGCGAGCGGCAGGCAGCCGTACATCGACGACGCGACGATCGTGTTCAGCGTGAAGCCCTCCTTCGCTGCGCCCTCGGCGGCGGGCCTCAGGGCAAGCCCTGCGGCCAGGGCCTTGCAGAAATCGCGGCGGCGCATGGGCACCTCTCCTTTCGCGGCGCCATCATGCCGGCGGCGGCGATGCTTTGCAACCCCGACGCTCCCGCTCGCCTCTCCACGCGCTGAGCTTGACACCCGCTGTCCAGCCGTCTACCATGGGGGAGCCTAGACCCCCGCGAGGACGCCGGCGATGTGCCCGATCCTGAAGCTCGACCGCGACGATCCCGAGCGCGAGCGGGCCTTCGAGCTCGAGTGGATGCTGTCGCTGACGACCGAGCAGCGCTTCAGGATGATGGAGCAGCGCTCCAACGAGATCAAGCGGATGCTCATCAAGCATGGACACCGAGCTCCTGTTGAAGTCGTTAAGAGACCGTGCCGTTGACTTCGTCGTGATCGGCGCGGCCGCGTTCCCCGTCCACGGCTATTCACGGGCCACGCTTGATATTGACATCTTCATCCGACCAGAACGCGACAACGCGGGACGCACCCTCGAGGCGCTCAGGGACTTCGGCTACGACGTGACCGACCTGACGGTCGAAGACCTGTTGACCAAGAAGGTGCTGATTCGCCAGTACGTGGTTGAGACCGACGTCCATCCCTTCGTGGCCGGGACGACCTTCGACGAGGTGTGGGCGAACCGCGTGGAGGGCACCTGCGGTGAGACGCCCGCTTACTTCGCCAGCCTCGACGACCTGATCGCGATGAAGGCGGCGGCCGCGCGGCCGAAGGACCTGGCCGACCTCGAGGTGCTGCGCGAGCTGAAGGCGCGGCGCGAGCGCGGCGACGGGGCGCCGTGAGGAGCGTGGCAGGTGCCGACTGAGCTGAAGGACGAGTTCCCCCTGAGCGTGCTCGCGCCCGCGCTGGCGAAGTTCCAGCCGCCGGCGGGTGCGTTCGAGCCCGAGGGAGAGTGGACCCACCGCTACGGCCTCTACACGGTGGGCCAGCGCTCGGTGGGGCGCATCGGCAGCGTGACGCTGCGCCGCGTGGCCGCGCGGGCAGGCCCCGTGCTGCACCTCCAGTATCGCAAGCCGGCGAGCGGCAAGTTCACCAACGCCATCGACGCCGAGATCCACTGCCAGCGCGGCGCCCGCGCCGCGCCCGTCCGTTGGGAGGTGGTCTTCCGGACCCTCGACTCTGACGGCAGGGCGCTCGCGGGCACCCGCATCGAGAAGGCGGGCCGTGTGGACGGCAAGGCGATCGAGCTCCGGGACGCCAGGACGACGCGGACGCTGCCCGCGCCCGACGCCTTCACGGTGAGCTGGGCGCTCTTCGACGCCGTGCAGCGCCTGCCGCGAGAGGCCTTCGAGCCCTGGAGGTTCACGCTGCTCGACAACTTCGACGAGCCGAAGCCCAACCACGTGCTCTCCTATCGCAAGAGCCTCGAGGTCCTGACGGGCGGCAGGCGGGTGCAGAAGCGCGAGTGGCAGCAGCTCGCGAAGGGCCGGGTCCGCAGGACCGTGTGGGGCAGGGAAGGGGACCGGCCGCTGCGGCTCCACGCCTACGACCACCTCGGCGACGGCATTGTGCCCGAGGTCTACTGGGTGGACGGCCAAGGCCGCCTGCTCATCGTCGCCGCCGGCCTCGAAGCCTACATCTGGGAGGGCGCAGCGTGACTCTTCCATCGTCCTCCTCCTCTTCCCCCTGCCGTCGGGCCTTCCTCGCCGCCGGGGCGGCGAGCCTGGGCGCCCTGGCCGCGCGGGGCGCGCCGGCCGTGGCGAAGCAGCGGCCGCCCAACTTCCTGACCATTGTGTGCGACCAGCTCGGCCTCGATGCCATCGCGGCACACGGATGCCCCGACGTCCACACCCCCCACATCGACCGGCTCGTCGCCCGCGGCGTGTCGTTCGCCGAGTCCCACTCGACCAACCCCGTGTGCTCGCCGGCGCGCAGCTCGATCTTCACCGGCCGCATGCCCAGCGAGACGGGCGTCATCTCGAACACCCGGCCCATCCACCGCTCGGTGCCGAACATGGGCCAGTGGCTCGGCCCGCGCGGCTACGACCCCGTCTACTGCGGCAAGTGGCACCTGCCGGGCGGCTACCCCGCCGAGATCGAGGGCTTCAGCGTCCTGCCCGTCGGCGGCGGCCAGGGCGACATCGTGGACCACCTGTGCGCGCGAAGCTGCGAGGCCTGGCTCAAGAGCCGCACGGGCTCGAAGCCCTTCGCCCTCGTCGCCTCGCTGCTCCAGCCCCACGACATCTGCTACTGGGCCATCCGCGGCCGACAGCTCGTGCCCGAGACGCTCCCCTTCCCCCAGCTCGCCGACCGCCTGCCCGAGCTGCCGCCCAACCACAAGGCGCGGCCACCCGCTCCCGCTGGGCTCGACCGCTGCATCTACAAGGGCTTCTCCGACGACCAGTGGCGCTACTACATCTACGTCTACTACCGCATGGTCGAGATGGTCGATGCCGACATCGGCCGCATCCTCGACGCCCTCGACGACACGGGCCTGGCCGACGACACCATCGTTGCCCTCACCGCCGACCACGGCGAGGGACGGGGCCGGCACAGCCACGTCCAGAAGTGGTATCCCTACGACGAGGGCGTCAAGGTGCCGCTCATCGTCTCGTGCCCCAAGCGCATCCAGGCCGGCGCCCGCGACGCCAGCCACCTCGTGAGCGGGCTCGACGTCATGAGCACCGTCTGCGACTACGCCGGCGTGCCGGCGCCGCCCGACGCGCGCGGACGCAGTCTCCGCCCGCTCCTGGAGGGGAAGCCGGTCGCCTGGCGCGAGGCCGTCTTCTCCGACCACCACCTGCGGCCCGACCGCTCCGCCAGCCTCGGCCACATGGTCCGCACCGCACGCTACAAGTTCGTCGAGTACGAGGGCGACCCCGTCGTCCAGCTCTTCGACATGCAGGCCGACCCCTGGGAGAAGCGCAACCTCTACCGCGACGCGAGATACGCCGACGAGATCGCGGCGCACCGGAAGCTGCTGGCGGGCTTCCACGCCCGCCTCAAGCCCGTGGCGCCCTCGCCGGAGCTTGGCCGCCATCCGCGTCGCAAGCCACAGGCGCGCAAGCCGGGGAAGCCGTCATGACGGCGCGTGATGCCCTTGGCGTGCTTGCCTTCGCGGTCCTGTCCGCGGCCCACGCCGGCCCCATGGTCGCCAACCCGAGCTTCGAGGCCGACCGCTACGCGCGCTGGCCCGGCAGCGCCGGCCTCAACGGCCGCAAGATCGCAGGCTGGCGCTTCACCGGCAACGCCGGCGTGAACCCCGTGTGGGAGGGCGACCCCGCGCGGCCACGCCACGCCTTCAGCGACAACGCCCGCGTGCCCCAGGGCCGACAGGTCGCCTTCATCCAGAACGTCGGCTTCCTGTCCCAGACGATCGCCGGCTTCGAGAAGGGCACGCGCTATCGGGTCGTCTACTGCGAGAACGGCCGCCACAACAACGCCCCGACCCGCAACCCCCGCCTGAAGGTCACCCTCGGCGGCCAGGTCGTCGTCTCCGAGCACGCCGTGCCGCCGGCCGAGCGCATCGACTCCCGCACCCTCCCCTACGCCTGGGTCGAGTCCGCCGTCTTCATCCCACCGCGGACGGGCGCCTTCGACCTCGTCCTCGAGACCACCTTCGGCGACCGCGTCGCCGTCCTCATCGACCACGTCCGCATCGTCGAGCTCGAGCAGTGAGCCTCCCCCGCGTGCCATCGCAACGAACCGGATAGCCCACGGCAGCAGTGCCCAGCCTCCCGGCCGAGCCCCTCGCGCGTCGGCGCCGGCGCCGCGCCGCGCTCAAGGGGCTTGATCCGGTACCGAGCCTGCGTACAATAGAGGCAACGACGCCAACCCGGCATTTTACCTGCACCAGAACGGACAGTCGCTTCGTGGGGACGGGCGGCAGCAGTGGTAGCGGGCCGAACGCTCAGCGTACGGCCCCCTGGCGCGGAGCAGTCATGATGCGACGCGTGAGCCGCCGCGAGGTCCTCAAGTCTGCCAGCCTGGGCGCGCTGGCGCTCTCGCTGGGCGGCTCAAGTGGTTGTGGTCCCGCAGTCCGCGGGCCAACGAGGCGGGGACGGGCCGAGGAGACGGAGTCGATGCACGCGATGACGGCGGCGAATCTGCGGAGCGCCTTCGGCGGAGAGTCGATGGCGCACATGCGCTACAAGATCTGGGCGTCGAAGGCCCAGGCCGATGGCTTCCCCAACGTGGCGCGGCTCTTCCGCGCCATTGCCTACGCCGAGGAGGTCCACGCCGGGAACCACTTCCGCGCCATGCCCGGCGAGGCCGGCGGCTTCCTGGTGGCCGCAGCCGCTGGCTTCGGCCTCGGCTCCACCTCCGACAACCTCGCCAGCGCCATCGAGGGCGAGACCTTCGAGGTCGAGGAGATGTACCCCACCTACAAGGCCGCCGCCGAGCTCCAGGGCGAGGCGAAGGCCGTCCTCTCGTGCCACTACGCCCTCGAGGCCGAGAAGATCCACGCCGCGATGTACGCCGACGCCAAGAAGGCCGTGGACGCGGGCAAGGACGCCGACGTCGGCCCCGTCCAGGTCTGCTCGTGCTGCGGCCACACCGTCCAGGGCACGGCGCCCGGCCGCTGCCCCGTGTGCGGCGCCAGCCGCGACCGCTACGTGGAGTTCGCAGGCTGACCCATTGTCCCCTCGGCCCCGGGCGCGCGGGCGCGTGCCTGGGGCCGGGGGCCGCGCGCGAACCGGAGGGAGCCGATGAAAGCTGCGGTGGACGCTGATGTGTGCACGGCCTGCGGGCTGTGCGCGGAGACCTGCCCCGACGTCTTCGCCCTCAGCGACGACGACGACGCGGCGCGGATCATCGCCGACGTCGTGCCAGCCGAGGCGGAGGAGGCCTGCCGCGAGGCCGCCGAGGAGTGTCCCGTCGACGCCATCGCGCTCGGGGACTAGGCACCCGACCGCAGGCGAGGCCTGGGACACCGGCCCCCGCTCGTGCTCCTCGACGAGACCGTCGGCAAGTGCCCTGTGGGCGGCAGCGGCATCTTCCTGAGCGCCTGCTCGCCGCCGCCGAGGCCAGGCTCACATCCCGCTTGGCCGACCTGTTCGCCCGCGGCCTCGAGGGGGAGGCGACCCTCACCTTCCCTGGTATGGGACGAGGCAGCGACCCCTGCGTCGCCGTCCCAAGCCCGGCCTCATCCCGCTCCGCAAGGAGCTTCGCAAGGCCCTCAGGACTTCGCACCTCTTCCATTGACCTCTGCATAGGCAATCCAAGGCCCGCGTGGCGCGAGCCCTCGCCGGTGTCGCTTTTCCGACCAGTGCGACCAGAGCGCGACCGGCCATTGTAGTAAGCAGCTTGCCCCTGCGTAAGGCTCTACATTTCGCTCAGGGGTTCTCGCACCAGCCACTGCAACAAGCTCGCCCCTGAGCCGCCGCGGCGGGCTCCGCCC
>CBFDBL010000189.1:0-9560 GCA_965603035.1 uncultured bacterium | reverse complement strand
CGGGCGCGATCTCGCCGCGGAAGAAGCACTCGTGCTCGGCCCCGAGCTCGGCGAGCTGCTGAGGCAGGTTGGGCGCCGAGGCGCCGTCGAGGAGGGCGTAGACGAGGGCCTCGGGGTCGTAGAAGAGGTGGTCCCTCAGGTTGCGGATCAGGACCTCATCCGGCATCGGGTCGGCTCCTACGGCTGGCGTTCGCCACCAGCGGACAGCTTGTGTCGCGCCGGCCCGCCGCGCGGCGGGCCGGGGCTCGTGCCGCAGGGGTGCGGCGGAGAGTGCTTGTCGGGTGCCTCGGGGCCGGGCTGCTCGCCGCGCTCGACGGGCGCGTGCCTGTCGGAGCGCGCGGCCCTCGCCCTGCGCCGCTGCTCGTGGCGTCGGCCCAGGGCGTCGAGGACGCACTGTTGCTGGCCGAGCAGCCACTTGCGGTAGGAGCCGTCGCGGTCGCAGCGCAGGCCGTCGGCCACGGCTCGCAGTGCCGCTGCGTAGTTCCGCTGGGCAGCGTGCACGTAGACCAGGCTGAGCAGTGCGCGGGGGCTCTCGGGGTGGCGCCGGAGGGCTTCGCCGAGGGCGGAGCGGGCCTCGGCGAGGCGCCCGAGGTAGTAGAGCGCGTCGGCGCACGTGTTCCACAGGCCGGGGCAGACGGGGTTGAGCTCGAGGGCGAGACGTGCCATGTCGAGGCCGCGGGCGTAGTCGGCGGCGCGGTAGATCAGGAAGCGGGCGATCTCGTCGAGGAGGGCCCAGTTCGGCCCCTGGCGGCGGACGGCCTCGGCGAAGGCTTCGAGGGCGCCGTCCCTGTCGGCGTGCTTGATGCAGGCGCGGGCCCGGGTCAGCGGCTCGCGCTCCCACGCGCAGGCCTCGGGGCCGAAGAGCTGGCGGAAGCGGCTCGCGACCGGCTCGGCGAGCCGCGGCCCCGCGAGGCGGCAGCGCAGCTTGCCGGGGTCGGCCGCGGGTGCAAGGCACTCGCAGCCGAGCACCTGGCGGCAGAAGGCCGCGAGCAGGGCGAAGTTGAGGCCGATGGCCAGGGAGGAGCCGAAGCGCTGCGGCTGCCACGGCCTGGCCGACCCGACGCCGTCGGCCTGCCCGTAGTCGGCGATGAGGAGGAAGCCGTCGGGGTGCAGCATGGGCACGATGCCCTCGAGGCACTGGAGGGCGCCGTAGTTGTGGAGCACGCAGCACCCTGGCTCGACGAGCCCGGCGACGAAGTGGCCGTACGGCACGCGGTCCACCGACGTGGGCTGGAAGCGGAAGCTGGCGATCAGCAGGTCGTGCACGTCGGCGAGTGGGGCGCGCGCGGCCGCGCTGTCGGAGCGCGCCCGGCACAGGATCTCGTCGAGCGGCATGTCGGTGTAGTCGGCGAGGTCGTCCTTCCGCGCGAGGCGGGTCTCGACGCACAGCTCGCTCAGCTCGGACGCATCGACCCGCAGCACGGCGGGGGGCAGGCAGTCGAGCACATAGTTGAGGAACACGGCATAGAAGGGGCCACAGGCGTGGCCCGTGCCGGGGAGGCCGTCGCGGACGCAGAGGGCATCGACGCGCCGCGCCTGCCATCGGCCGGGGTGGTCGTCGAGGACGCGGCTGCGGCGCAGGTCGTCGAGCATGCGGTCGGACTTGTCGGTGACGACGTAGAGGAGCCGGTCGTAGTAGTCGGCGCTGCGGGCTCGGCACAGGTCGCGGAAGGCGGACAGGAACCCGCGCGCAAAGAGGCCCAGGCCGGCTCCCAGCTCGAGGACGGGCAGGACGGGGGGCAGGGGTGCGCGCGCTTCGGCCTCGGCGAGGGCCGTGAGGAGCAGCTCGGCCGCGTTCCGCGCCAGCCGGCCGTTGCTCGTCGCGGCGAAGGGCACCTTGTCGGCGAAGAAGGCCCGGCTGGCGCGGCGGCTCCACGCGAGCTGGCCGAGCTCCCAGTCGAGGCTGTCGGCCAGGGGCCGATGCTCCTGGAGACAGATGCTCTCGGCGGGGACGTCGGCCAGGGTGCGCGCCGCCGCCCCGACGATCGCTTCCCCACTCCACGGCGGCGGGGGCCCGGCGGGCTCGCCGTCGCTGTGCCCAGGGCTCACCGGCTGCCCCGGCTCGACGACGCGCTCAGCTCTGCTCACCTCGGGCGGCTTCACGGACGCTTCCCCCTGTCGAGGCCACCATGGCCCGCCGGCGCGCGCCTTCGACACCGTGCCCTCGATCTGTTCAGTCCCTACTTGCCGCCGTCCACCGTGCCCTCTGCCTGACCCGACCAGCCGCCGTCGTCCCCGGTGCCCTTGACGTCCTCGGACTTCCAGTCGTCCTCTCCCCCCTTGCCCTTGACGTCCTCGGACTTCCACGGGTCACCTTTACCCTCGACCTCCTCGGACTTCCACGGGTCGTCTTTACCCTCGTCTTTCTCCGACTTCCAGTCGCCGCCTTTGCCCTCCTCTTTCTCCGACTTCCAGTCGCCGCCTTTACCCTCCTCTTTCTCCGACTTCCAGTCGTCGCCTTTGCCCTCGTCTTTCTCCGACTTCCACGGGTCGCCTTTACCCTCCTCTTTCTCCGACTTCCACGGGTCGCCTTTACCCTCCTCTTTCTCCGACTTCCAGTCGCCGCCTTTGCCCTCCTCTTTCTCCGACTTCCACGGGTCGCCTTTGCCCTCGTCTTTCTCCGACTTCCAGTCGTCGCCTGTCTGAGGGCCGGGCGGCCCATCGCGCCGGCCGGGCTGGAAGTTGCCCGAGCGTCCCTCGGGCCCCGCCTGGTCGAACGGGCCGGGGCTCTGGGTACCGCCGGTGCCGCGTTGGGTCGTGTCGGCTCCAGCGGCCTTGCCCTCCTGGGTGCCTCCGCCGCTCGATTTGGCGGCGGGCTGGGTGTCGCCGCCTTCCCCGCCGCCGCTGCCGCCGCCGCCGCCCGCGCAGACCTCGCAGAAGGGGGCGCCGCTGGCGGCGGCCCGCTTGAGCACCTTGGCCTGCGAGCTGTAGGTGGCTGGGCTGGGTGGGGAGGGCGCCGAGGGGGCCACGTCCACCTGGCCGGCCTGGTCGGTCGCGGCCACCTTCGGCGGCTCCGGAGCCTTGACTGCGAGGCTGGTGCCGCTGGTGGCGCCGCTGCCGCTGTTGATGTAGACCATGGACCCTTGGATGAAGATGCCGGCCTGGGTGAGGGCTATCGAGTTGCTGCCGACCTTGAGCGTGATGTTGACGCCTGCCTCGAGGACCAGGTTGATCCCTGCGCTCACGTAGTGGGACTCGCCGATCTTCGTCGAGGCGCTCTGCCCGATGTCCACAGCCCTGTCCTGGACGATCTTGAGGGACATCTTGCCCTCGATCTTCTCGCTGTGGTCGCCGACGACGATGAGGTGGAGGTTCTCCTCGACCTTCTCGTGCTGGTGGCGCTTGATGATGAGGTGGCGGTCGCGCCCGATCCACTCGAGGCTGTCGTTCTCGACTCGCTCGTCCTCGTTCATCTGGGCGTGGACGTAGATCTGCTCGGAGCCCTTCTTGTCCTCGAAGCGGATCTCGTTGTATCCGCCGCCGCCCTTGCTGGAGTTGCTCTTGATGGTGGAGCGTGTCTTGTGGGTGGGCAGATCGTAGGGCGGCTTGGCCTTGCCGTTGTAGACGCGCCCGGTGATGATGGGCCGGTCGGGGTCGCCCTCGACGAAGTCGACGATGACCTCCTGGCCGATGCGGGGGATGAAGATGCCGCCCCACTTCCTGCCGGCCCAGGGCTGGGAGACTCGGATCCAGCACGAGGAGGCCTCAATGGGCTGCTCATCGGTCTGGGCGCGGCGGTCCCAGTGGAACTGCACCTTCACGCGGCCATGCTTGTCGGTGTAGATCTCGTCGCCACTGGGTCCGACGACGATGGCGGTCTGGACGCCCTGGATGACGGGCTTGGGCGTGGAGCGAGCCGGGCGGAACTGGACGCTGTAGGGGATGGCGGAGAAGCTGCACGAGAAGAAGGCGCCGCCCGCCTCGTCCCCAGAGTCGTACTGGTCGGAGCGCGCGTTGAGCGACACGGAGGTGAGGAGGTACTCGCGGCATTGGTCCTGGCGGGGGTAGTCGGCGAGGGTGAACTTATAGCCGGTGCACAGGCCTCGCGCGTCGCTGTCGCCGCCCACCACCTCGTGGGCGGCGGCCAGCTCCTCCATCCTGACCCGCGCGTAGGTCTGGCCGTCGCCGAACTCGACGTACTCGCCGGGGTAGTCGTAGATCTCGAAGTCGGCGCCCAGGTGGCTCGCGGGAGCCGTGGAGGTCGTCTCCAGCTCTTTCATGGGGTCTTTGAAGTCGAAGTCGTCGTGGACGAAGGCGCCGGGCCGCACGGCCTTCTGCATGCTCCAGTCTCGGATGTGCTCGAGATCGGTCGAGGCCTGACGCGGCGGGCGGTACGAGACCTCGGCGTAGCTGCCGAACGGCTTGTGAGCCGTGGGCGCGTCGCAGAGCACCAGGTTGTGCTTGCCGTCCTGGTGCTCGAAGAAGTAGTAGATCCCCTCTTGCTCCATCAGGCGGCTGACGAAGTTGAAGTCGGTCTCGCCGTACTGAACGCAGTACTCCCACTCGCGGTAGCTGGCGGTGAGGCGATCGTCGAGGTCGGTGATGCCGTGGTCCTTCATCACCTCCTTGATGATGTCGGGGACCGTCTGCTCCTGGAAGATGCGGCAGTCGGAGGTGCGGGTGAGCATCCACAGCGCGGGGACCACGGTGGCCTGATAGGAGGCGAGACGCCCCTCACGCCGCCGCTGGGAGAAGCGGCTGACGAGCCCATTGATGTAGCGCGTCCCCCCCTTGGGGCACTCGATGCGAACCGTGACGTTCTGGCCGACGATGGCGTCGAAGTCGACGGCGTGGTCCTCGCTCAGCAGGTCCAGCCCATAGGAGAACAGGCTGCTCAGCCCCTCCGCCCCCGAGATGGCGCGCAGGAGCAGCGTATCCGGGCCAAGGGGCGTGCCGATGGCCAACCCGCGATGTCGCTGGGTCCGACCCATAGCTGAGATCCCCCATCACGTGCTCGTCGCGTCACGCCCCGTCCTCACCCCACGGGAGCGTGCAGCGGCGTCAGCGCGGCGCAACTGTGCTAGAAAGGGCTGGGGCCATAGTCGGGCCCTCCCTGTGAGATGACCCACGCGCGCAAGTGCCGCCAGAAGTCCCACCCGAAGTCCTCGGCCTCCTTCTCCAGAGCCTTCTGTTGCTTGCGTGCCCATCGCTTGAGGCTCTGGGTGATCTGGTAGCGGCTGTCGATGTAGTCGAGGCCCAGGCCCACCACGATGCCTACGGCGAGCCACGCCGCCACGGGCAGGACCACCGGCGCAGCGACCAGGGTCGTCCCAGCCACCAGGCCGCCGGTCAGCTTCGCCGCAACGGCCCCAGCCACCGTGGCCAGGACCGCCTTGAACACGTCGCTGCTGACCTGGACGCCCAGCTCGGAGGCCGTGATGAGTCCCTGGCCCGTGACGTGGTCGTAGATGAACTCGCTCACGTCCACGATCCCCACCAGGATGATGGTGACGACGCAGCTCTGCCGGATCATGCCGCGCAGGTTCGGGCCGAGCGCCTTGCGCAGGCCGAACTGGACGACCGTGGGGTTGTGGCTCCCGTAGCGAGTGGCCTTGAACGTCTCGCGGGCGCCGCCGCCGAGGAGCCTCCCGAGCCAGGAGCGGCTTAGCTTCGCCGCCTGGGGATACCCCTTGAACACCAGGTAGGACCGGCCCTTGAAAGCCTTGACGTACCAGCGGCCGGCAAAGCCGAACTCGCGGGCGAGCCTGGCCAGCAGAGGCATGCTCTGGACGTTGGCGTACTGCCCCGCGGCCAGGCGCGCATAGTCGCCCGCCCCCCACTCGCCGCTGGCCTCCATCCGCTCGGCGAGCACCTTGGGGTCGAACGCGTAGACCTCGATGCCCGTCCTCGACGAGCCGGCCATGCTCTCCGGCGGCTCGACGATCATCGGCCCGCCGGACGGCCCGCGCTCTGCCCTCCCCACGCCCGCCGGGGGCATGCCCACGGCCGACGACGCACCCGCCGACGCTGTCCCCAACGGTCCTGCTTGCCTGCTCCCAGCCACGATCGCTCTCCCCCAGGAACCCACGACCCCGCGGAACGGCGCGCGAGGGCATCCGAGCCTCGTGGGGGCCGCTCGCGCCCGCCGGCACCCCGCGCTCCCACGGCCGGGTCGGGCGGCCGACCCCGCCGATCAGTATAAGGCTGCCGGAACTGGCTGTCAACGCCGCCGTCGCTGGCCCGAGCTCAGGCGAAGACGTACTTGAACTCTCCGTCGGCCACTCCGACGTGCACCTTGGCGATCTCGCCGCCCTCGATGACGGTGGTGAGGTAGCGCTCGCTGATCGACGGCAGCAGGGTGTGGGTGAGGATGGCGTCCACCGTGCGGGCGCCGCTCTCGACCTCGGTGCAGCGGCTGGCGACCAGCTCGATGAGCTCGTCGTCGTAGGTGAACGGGATGCCCTGGTTCTCGCGCAGGCGCCTCTCGATGCGGCCGAGCTGGAGCTTGATGATCAGGCGGAACACCTCGTCGCCGAGCGGGTAGAAGGGCACGACGACCAGGCGGCCGAGCAGGGCCGCGGGGAAGGTCTGGAGCAGCGGCTCGCGCAGCGCCTTGGCGATGCCCTCGGGCTCGGGCAGCAGGTCGGGGTCCTTGCACAGGTTCATGATCAGCTCGGTGCCGACGTTGGACGTGAGCAGGATGATGGTGTTCTTGAAGTCGATGCCTCGGCCCTCGCCGTCCTCCATCCAGCCCTTGTCGAAGACCTGGAAGAAGATCTCGTGGACGTCGGGGTGGGCCTTCTCGACCTCGTCGAGCAGCACGATGCTGTAGGGTCGGCGGCGGACGGCCTCGGTGAGCACGCCGCCCTCGCCGTAGCCGACGTAGCCGGGGGGCGCGCCCTTGAGGGTGGAGACGGTGTGGGCTTCCTGGAACTCGCTCATGTTGATGGTGATGACGTTGTCCTCGCCGCCGTAGAGTGCCTCGGCGAGCGCGAGGGCGGTCTCGGTCTTGCCGACGCCGCTGGGCCCGACGAAGAGGAAGACGCCGATGGGGCGGTTGGGGTTGTCGAGGCCGGCCCTGGAGGTCTGGATGCGCTTGGCCACGGCGTCGAGGGCGTGGCGCTGGCCGATGACCCGCTGCTCCATGGTGTCGGCCAGGCGGAGCACGGCCTCCATCTCGTCCTTGACCATCCGGCCGAGCGGGATGCCCGTCCAGTCGCTCACGACGGCGGCCACGGCGTCCTCGTCCACGCTCGGCAGGATGAGCGGGACCTCGCCCTGGACCGTCTCGAGGTCGGCCAGGAGCTTCTTGAGCTTCTTGAAGAGCTTCTCGCGCTCGTCGTCGCTGACCCCTTCGGCCTCCTGGGCGGCGGCCTCCTGCTCGGCGGCCTCGTCGGCCTTTTTCTCGAGGTCGCTGCCTGTGCCCTCGACCTTGCCGACGAGGCCGCGGAGCTTGGCGCGGATGTCGAGGATCGCCTGGACGATGCCCTTCTCCTTCTCCCAGCGCTCGGTGAGCCCGGCGAGGCGCTCCTGCTCGGCCTCGAGCTGCTCGTCGATCTCGGCCAGACGCTCGGGGTGCTCGATGCCGACGGCGGTCTCGCGGTCGAGGATGCCCTTCTCGACGTCGAGGGCCTCGATGCGCCGGGTCACGTCCTCGACCTCGGGCGGGGTGGCGTGCTGGCTCACCGCCACGCGGGCGCAGGAGGTGTCGAGCAGGCTGACCGACTTGTCGGGGAGCTGGCGCGCGGGGATGTAGCGGTGCGAGAGCCTGACGCTGGCCTCGAGGGCGGCGTCGAGCACCTGCACCTGGTGGTGCTTCTCGAGGCTGGAGGCGATCTTGCGCATCATGAGGATCGCCTTGGCCTCGTCGGGCTCGTCGACCTTGACGACCTGGAACCGGCGGGTGAGCGCGGGGTCCTTCTCGATGTGCTTCTTGTACTCGGCCCAGGTCGTGGCGGCGATGGTGCGCAGGGTGCCGCGCGCGAGGGCGGGCTTGAGCAGGTTGGCCGCGTCGCCCGTGCCTGCGGCGCCGCCGGCGCCCATGAGGGTGTGGGCCTCGTCGATGAACAGGATGATGGGCTTGGGCGAGCCCTGGACCTCCTCGATGACCTGGCGGAGGCGGTTCTCGAACTCGCCTTTCATCGAGGCGCCGGCCTGGAGGCGCGCGAGGTCGAGGGTGCGGAGCGACACGTCCTTGAGCATGGGCGGGACGTCGCCGCGGACGATGCGCTGGGCGAAGCCCTCGACGACCGCGGTCTTGCCGACCCCGGCCTCGCCGGTCAGAATCGGGTTGTTCTGCCGCCGACGCATCAGGATGTCCACGATCTGCCGAATCTCCGCGTCGCGGCCCACGATGGGGTCCATGTCGCCCGTGCGGGCCTCCTCCGTCAGATCGGTGGAGAACTGCGCCAGGGCCTCCTGCTTGCCCATCTGGGCCGGGGCGATGGAGCCGCTGGCCTCGCCGGGGGCCGCGCCGCCGCCGACGACGGAGCCGTCGCGCGCGCCGAGGATCTCCTCGGGCGACTTGCCGCAGATCTCGGTGAACTTGTCGGTGAGCTCCTCGACCTTGACCTTCTCGAGCTCGCCGGAGATCCCCCGGAGGATGTTCGCGAGCTCCTTGGTCCTGAGGCCGGCGATGAGGAGGTGGCCGGTGCGGACGGCGCTCTCGCCGAACAGCAGCGTGGCGTAGACCCAGGCGCGCTCGACGATGGACTCGACGTGGGCCGAGATGTCGGAGATCGAGGTGGCACCCCGCGGCAGGCGGTCGAGCGCGGCCGTGAGGTCGGCGACGAACCGCGAGGCGTCGATGCCGAAGTGGCGGAAGATATGGTGGAGGTCGGAGTCCTGGTTCTGGAGGATCTGGTGGAACCAGTGGACGAGCTCGACGTAGGGGTTGCCCCGCAGCTTGCAGAAGACGGTGGAGCCCTCCATGGCCTTGTAGGCCAGGCTGTTGAGCTTGCCAAAGAGCTTGACGCGGCTGATCTCGGCCATCGCGGTCTTCTCCCTCTCTCCAGGTTGGATCCCGAAGCACGAAGAATCGGTCATGCGTCCTGCGTGACCGGAGCCCCCGCGCGGGACTCCTCTTCCTCCTGTCACGCATCACGCATCACGCATCACGCGTCGCGCATCTCCTCCTCACGCCTCCAGGGGCCGCAGGACCAGATCGTCGGCGTCGCGGCCCATGGGCTTGCTGCGCAGCCAGGTGGTCCAGCCGAGCTGCGCGAACGTGCCCATCTGGATCTGGGGGACCTCCTCCTTTCGCAGGATGAGCTGGAGGTCGCAGGTCAGCTCCTCGCCGACGTAGTTGCGGACCCAGTCGGCGAGGCGGCGCAGGCTGCTGCCCGTGGGCAGCATGCGCAGGTAGTCGTCGAGGCCCATGGGGCCGAGGATGATGCGGAACTTCTGCTGGCAGTCCCACATCTTCGCACCGCAGATGATCGTCCTGCCCAGGGTGCCCGTGCGGGGGCCCTCGCCGAGACGGCACTGGCTCTCGGGCGGGACGTCGAGCCACTGGCCGTAGAACTCGACGATGCGGCAGCGGATCTTGAAGAAGTCCTCGACGACGGCCCGCAGGCCCGGGGCGTGCTTGCTCTGGCAGACGAGCCGGCCCGAGTAGAGGA